>CAYVAN010000191.1:6896-8887 GCA_964449225.1 uncultured Rhodopirellula sp. | reverse complement strand
CAAGGAGCTTATCGAGAATCCAGATTCCGTCCGCTTGGCGCGTTCGTTGATGGTGGAGGTCCAGCAGGGGGCAAAGGCGTGCGGCGTTGTCATTACTGACGAAATGGTTGAAAAGACGCTGGCGGTTACTCGTGACATGGTGCCTTACGACAGCAGCATGCGGCTGGATTTTCTTGCAAAGCGGCCGATGGAAATCGAATCGATGTTTTGGGCTCCGTTTAACGCTGCCGCCAGCGCTGGGTTTGAAATGACGATGGTCAGGACGCTGGCATTGCAGCTAAGTTTTCTGCAAAGCATGATTGATTCCGACTGAAACGGGTTCGGGCCAAAGTTTTTTGCCCGGTAACCCTCGCGAAATGGGTTGAATCCGATGGGCAAAGCTTGACCTGGACGGCCAACCGATTTTTACTGGGGCGGTCGACCTATGTTCCCTGCGACCGCTCCACCGTATCGATCGAAATCCATGAATCTGCCAAACGGCCCAAACACTGATCTGTCGCAGCAGGTTCGCCGGACCGATATGGAACAGTTCGTCGAGTTCGAGATTCACGGACAACGATACGCGTTCCCCATCGGTAAGATTCGCGAAATCGTAATTCTAAAAAACGTCACGCCGACGCCTCAGGTGGCCGCTTACGTCGATGGGGTAAGCAATCTACGCGGATCGATTATTCCAATCCTAAATCTACGAGTCCTGTTTGGATTCGATTCAAAACAGGCGGACGACGAAACACGAACCATCGTGGTCAATGTCGGTGACAAAACGATGGGCTGCACGGTCGACGCGGTCAACCAAGTTCTACGAGTCGAGAAAGACTCGATTGGACCTGCACCCGAAACCATTACGGCAGATGGTCGAAACTACATCAGCAATTTCGTCAAAGTAGATGATCGGCTGGTCATCGTGCTTGATGTCGATCAACTGCTGAGTATCGAAAATTTAGAACACATCAAAGACGTTGACCTGAGTCTCTAAGCATCATCACCACTACAAGTTTTACTGCATCACGTCATGGCAAAAAAATCAGTTCGTCGCCAAGCTCCCGCGAACACAAAACGTGCGACAAGCAAACCTCGTGCAGCGTCCAATAGAGCAACCAGCAACGCGTCGCTACAGCAGCAGTTAGCTGAAATGAAGGCGTTTGCCGACGCAATCGACAAATCACAGGCGACCATCGAATTCAATCTTGATGGGACCATCATTACCGCTAATGCAAACTTTCTAAATGCGATGGGATACACGTTGGGTGAGGTGCAAGGCAAGCACCACCGCATTTTTGTTGACGCCGAATACGCAGCAAGTCGCGAATACAAAGAGTTCTGGGAAACATTGCACAGCGGAGAATACCTGCAAGGTGAATATCCTCGGATTGCAAAGGATGGAAGCCCGGTTTGGATCTTTGGCTCGTACAATCCCATCATTGATTCAGATGGAAATCCAACCAAGGTGATCAAAATTGCAACGGACGTGACCGAACGTTTTCGATTGCAAGAGATTGCTGACCGGCAACATGAACAATCTAGGCAGCTGACCGGTGAAGTGATTGAATGCGCGAATGAATTCGCCGAAGGTGCCCGCGTAATCGCTGAATCCAGTGCCACGCTCAGCGACGGTGCACAGTCGCAAGCTGCGTCGGTCGAAGAGATGACCGCATCGATTGACGAACTTAGCAGCTCGATCCAAAAGATTTCCACCAGCACCACCGATTCGCGTGACCAAGCATTGCAAACGACGACGATGGCCTTGGAAGGAGGGAAAGCTGTCGCTGAAGCGCTCAATGCCATGCTATTGATTGAAAAGTCCAGCGAACAGATTTCTGAAATCATTCAAGTGATTAGCGAAATCGCTAGCCAAACAAACCTGCTGGCTCTTAACGCAGCGATTGAGGCCGCCCGAGCGGGTGAGCATGGATTGGGATTTGCCGTGGTTGCTGATGAGGTTCGCAAACTTGCCGAGCGGTCCAGTGAAGCAGCCAAGGAGATCACTGGTC
>CAYVAN010000191.1:0-6886 GCA_964449225.1 uncultured Rhodopirellula sp. | reverse complement strand
TGGTCTGATCAAAGAATCGTCTCGACGCGTCGGCGAAGGTGCTGATTTGTCTAAACGGGTCGGAACTTCATTGGAACAAATTGTTGACGCCGTTGAAAAGTCCGCCGAACGCATTTCTGATATATCAGACCAAACCGACATGCAGTCCGCCAGCGCGACTCAGGTGCAGCAGGGTGTCAAAGTAATTTCAGACACGACTGAATCCAATGCGGCTAGCAGCGAAGAGTTGGCTGCGAGCGCCGAACAACTAACCGCTCAGGCAAGGACGTTGCAGGATTTGGTTGCCAAGTATCAGTTGTAAGGCAATCCGGCCATTCGTGTTTGGTATCGAGTGAAAGTCACTGATGAAATTTTGACGCAAAAATGCTCACGAAGGAACGGTCCACTTGATCACGCTTACCGAAGAACAGTTCAAGCGATTCCAGGCGCTGATCTACAAGCACAGCGGAATCAGACTGGACGACCGGAAGCAAACGCTTCTTCGCAGCCGACTGCAACGTCGTTTGCGGCAGATTGATTTGGATGACGTCGACCAGTATTACCGAATCGTGACCACGCCAAGTCGTAAGGATGAATTGCAAGCTTTGATTGATGTTGTCACCACTAACGAAACGTCATTTTTCCGAACAGAGAGTCATTTTGAATGGTTTACTGATTCATTTTTGGCTGACGTGATTCGAGACGCGAAAGTGGGGCTTCGTAAGAAGTCGTTGCGTTTGTGGTCGGCGGCATGTTCGGTCGGCGCTGAACCCTACACCTTGCTGTTTTGCCTGCACGAAAAGCGTTCGGTTTTGAACGATTGGAATGTTGATGTCCTGGCATCCGATCTAAGCATGAACGCATTGGCGACTGCAAAGTCCGGGCGTTTTTCCAAGCGATTGATCAACGGATTGGATGAAAAACAAACCAAACGCTTCTTGCGAGAGATTGTTGGCTTTCAGACGGAATACGAAGTGCGTTCCGAGTACGCTGACAAGATTGATTTCTTTCAACACAACCTGATGAATCGACTTCTTCGGCCGCCGATGGACTGCATTTTCCTGAGAAATGTTTTGATCTATTTCGATGACGCGTCCAAGCAGAAAGTGATTGCAAACATTGCCAATGCGTTGGTACCCGGCGGCTATTTGGTGATTGGTCCATCCGAAGGAATTTACGGCCTAGATAATCCACTAACGAAAATTTCAACGTTCCTGTATCAAAAACCGCCGATTGAGAAGACGTGAGCAGCGATACGCCCCCAAACCGTCCAAACGATTCTGAAGATGGATTTCACAGCGATGATCTGTCACAATATCTTCAGATGTATGTCGACGAGACCGAGGAACAGCTCGATGATCTCGTTGAGACGATGTTGGTTCTGGAAGTAGACCCGCAAGACGAGGCCTCGTTGGCAGCTGCGTTCCGATTGCTGCACTCGATGAAGGGTGCGGCGGGGATGATGGGGTTTGATCAGATAACGGTGTTGACCCACCATCTGGAAACTCGTTTCGAGCGTCTAAGAAGCGGTCGAATAAGCCTTGATCGCGTCACGATGAACTTGACGTTGCGATGTATCGATTTCCTGCGTGAATGCAACGATCGGCTTCGTGATAACACACAATTGGCGACCCCCGACGTTCTGCTTCAAGAATTACGAGAGCTAGAAGAGAGAACAGAAAAGGAACTCGCGACCGAGGCAGATGCAGAGATAGAGAACGTCGACGGAAGCCAGAACCAGAAGGATTTAGATTCAGAAGCGGAACGGCCTGAATTAGAATCGTCTGCGGCGGAGCTTGACCCGTCCGGCGATGTTGATCTGGGAACACACTATCACGTTGTTGTGACGATCGATCCAAAAGTGACTTTGAAAGACATTGTCGCGCGTGCAGTGGTTTCCGCCTTGGACAACGTCGGGGACATCGAAGCAACGCGTCCCGAGATGGATCAGTTGGACGATTGCGAAGACTTAGACATCTTGGATGTGATTGTATTGACTGAACTGTCACCCAATCAAATTTTGCAAGCGACGTTGGTCGATGGGGTTTCTGAAATCGACGTCAAATTGCCGCGTGATGAGACTTCACCGCCACTTGCGACGACGCGGAATGCCGGTGCGGCGGTGGAGCCTGATTCTGAGACGGTACCTGAGACCGTATCTGAGTCTGGGGCTGCTGAATTGAAATCCGTAAAACAGGAAGCGACCGAGCAAGAGGCGGTTGGAACGGAACCCAATGACGCGGTTGGTGATAAGCCGATACGCCCGACAAAGCAGGGCGAGACCATGCGTGTGGACATCGACCGACTGGATAACTTGATGAGCTTGGCGGGCGAATTGGTTGTCAATCGAGCCCAGTTTGTTCAAGTCACCGAAGACTTAAGTAGTGGAATTCGGCAGGCTGGCAGTATCCATACGACACGACAACTACGAGAAACGATTTCGCGAACGATCGAGCGAATTAAGTCCGAAATCGCCAATGCGTCGTCGGGTTGGAATACTTCGATTCACGAACTCGAAGCAAGCCTCGATTTGCTGGGGCAACAACAGGCACAGATGGAAGAGAGTCGTCGAAATTTCGGCAGGCTTGACGAGGCGATTGATCAGCTTTCTCGCGTCAGTGATTCATTGCAACGCGGAGTATTGGGGACACGGATGGTTCCCGTCAGTCCACTGTTTAACCGATTCAAGCGTGTCGTTCGAGACCTTGCCGTCGATCGCAACAAGCAAATCGGCTTAGTCTTGAGTGGTGAAAACACGGAACTGGACAAGCGGATGATTGACGCGCTTGGTGATCCGTTGGTCCACCTGGTTCGCAACTCTGTTGATCACGGTATGGAGAGTCCTGATGTTCGCCAGGCAGCCGGGAAACCAACCGAAGGCACCGTGTCGCTGTCCGCTCAGCATCGTGGTAACCATGTTTACATCATCATCGAAGATGACGGTGGAGGGATTGATGATGCGAAGATTCGAAACCGGTTAGTCGATCGAAATATCTTGTCCAAGGACGCCGCATCGAATCTGACGCGTCAAGAAGCAATCGAATACATCTGGCATCCTGGTTTCAGCACAGCCGAGAAAGTGACGGATGTATCTGGACGTGGTGTGGGGATGGACATCGTAAAGTCGCGAATCGCTGAATTGGCGGGAACGATCGAAACCGAAAGCGAGCTTGGCCATGGAACCACCTTCACCCTAAAATTGCCACTGACCTTGGCGATTATCAGCAGCTTGCTGGTAGAGATTCGAGGAATCGTATTCGCAATTCCCAAGGATGATGTTCGCGAGATCGTTCAGGTCAAAACCGGCGACGTGATTTCGGTAGGCCAACGTCGAACCTTCGAGATCCGGGGCGATTATTTGCCGCTGATTTCCGTTGATGAATTGTTTCATTGGAATCAACAATCCAGCCTACCTGGACTTGCAAACGCGCCAACCGAAGTCGTGATTTTACAATCATCAGGCCGTACGATGGGGCGTGAATTGGGACGTGCGATCGGAAGCCAGGATGTGGTAATCAAGTCACTGGCTGAAAATTTTGTTAGTATCGAAGGGTTGGCCGGGGCAAGCATCTTGGGCAACGGCAATGTCGCATTAATGCTTGACGTCGCCGCCATGCTTAAAATGGCAGTCAACTTGAAGTCGCATCCCAATCCTTCCGTTAACGTTTCATCTTGAATACACGCATTCAGTCTGTTCGGATGGGAGAAATCGCCGTCGGACGTTCCGGCGACACGCTGGTTACCTTGCTGGGTTCGTGCGTGGCTGTCGTTTTGTCGGATCCGCCAAAGATGAAAGCGGCAATGGCGCACATCCAGCTGCCAACCGCATCACCGGGGTTTCCGGTTGACAGTTCAGGTTTGGCGGTTGATTCCGCTGGCAAGTTTGCCGATACCGCGATTGCTGAATTGATGCGTGAGATTTCGGGCACGCAAAGATCACAATTGGTCGCACACATCGCCGGAGGTGCCGACATGTTTCAAACGTCTCGGTTAGCAACGATTGGTCAATTGAACATCCAAGCAGCCGAACGGATCCTCGGCGAACTCAATCTGAAAATCGCCACCCATGCTTGCGGCGGGACACTCGCTAGACGAGTCCGTTTTGAGGTCAGTACAGGCATCATGGTTGTCGAAGATGTTGATAGGCCAACGGAGGCGATCACTTGAACCAAGGTGAACCGAACCAACTTGATGCAAATCAGCCGGAACTGCGAGTGCTGATTGTTGACGACTCGGCGTTGTACCGACAGGCAATCACGGCGGCACTGCGTGATGTCGCCGGAGTCCAGATTGTTGGGACGGCAAAAGATGGGCAAGAGGCGATTGAGAAGATCGCGTCACTTCAACCCGACGTTTTAACGTTGGACGTTGAAATGCCGGTGATGAATGGTATCGAAACGCTTCGTGAAATGAATCGCAAACGTTTCTTGGCGCGGGCGATCATGGTCAGTTCGCTAACGGAGGCCGGTGCAAAGGTAACGCTCGATGCGCTTTACGAAGGCGCGTTTGACTTTATCGCGAAACCTTCCGGGGGCCTGTTTGAAACACGAGCGATCTTGCAAGCGGCGCTAATCGAAAAGTTTGACGCATTTCGATCGCATCAAAGCACGGCGGGGATTTCGAAAAATCAATCACGTTCAGCAATCGCGCAGCCCACTACTGGATTAGGGTCGGACGCTGCACATTGCTGTCAAATGGTTGTAATTGGAACATCGACCGGTGGACCAAAAGCGCTTCGATTCGTCTTACCACGATTCGACGCCGACTTCCCCGTTCCGATAGTCGTCGTTCAGCACATGCCGCCTGACTACACGGGAATGATGGCTCGGCGGATGGACGAAGAGTGCAATTTGCCCGTGGTCGAGGTTACCAAACGGCAAGTGATCGAGCGTGGGGCGATCTATCTAGCCCAAGGCGGGAAGCATTTAAAGTTGAAATCGACCGCCGCCGGAATCGTTGGTCATTTGACGGAAGATGCCCCGGAAAACAGTTGTCGTCCCGCCGTCGATTACACACTTCGCAGCGCGGTCGATGTCACCGATGGACAGGTTTTAGCTGTCATCATGACCGGTATGGGCAAAGATGGTTTGTCGGGATGTCAGCGGTTGAAGGATTGCGGAGGCACGGTCTACACACAAGATGCCGAATCCAGTGCCGTCTATGGGATGCCCAAAGCGGTGGTCGATGCTGGTTTGTCCGATCGCCAACTCCCGCTAGGAAAAATTGCCGCAGCCGTGACTCGCCATGTACACCGCAATCAATCGGTAAGCCGTTCGAGCAAGTTAAGCGACATCCAAAATCGCAAACAGGAGAATCGCTGATGAACGATTCGAATCCGTCTGATGTTTCAATGGGTGCGGCCGATTCAGTTTCGCGAGGCGGTCAGGGTATCGACGTGTTGATCGCCGAGGACAACCGTTTACAGGCAAAGATTCTAGAAGATCGATTGATCAAATCTGGCTACACCGTTCGAGTGGGACGTGATGGGCAGAAAGCGTTTGATCTGGCAAAAGAAAAACGCCCAGACATCATTGTCTCAGACATTGAAATGCCAAATATGACGGGGCATGAATTATGTAGGGCAATCAAGTCGGATCCATCGCTGCGCAGCGTCCCGCTGATTCTTCTTTCGACACTTTCAGAACCGGAAGACATCATCAAGGGGCTGGATTGCGGTGCCGACAACTACGTCACCAAGCCCTACCGTCCGGCGTATTTGATCAGTCGAATGAATTCGCTGTTAAAGACGACGATCCAGGAACGCGAAGAAGACATTTTAGAACTTGAGGTTACCTTGGCGGGGACGGTGTACAAGGTTCGTTCCGGCAGGCAGCAAGTTTTGAATTTGCTGGTTTCCACGTTTGAAAATGCGGTGGAAAAGAACCATGAACTTCTTCGATACAACGAAGATTTGACGATTGCAAAAGAAACGCTCGCGAAGTCGAATCGATCGCTGGAAGAAATGAACGGGCGAATGACGCGTGATCTTGACGCCGCCGCAAAAATTCAACATTCGCTTCTGCCCTCGAAGACGGTCGAAACGGACCTCGCAGAATTTGCGTGGAAGTATTTACCCTGCGATGAGCTGGCTGGCGATTTCTTGAATTACTTTCGGCTCGATGACGACCATGTTGCCTTGTTCGTCGTTGATGTCAGTGGTCACGGTGTCGCGTCGTCATTGTTGTCCGTTACGGTTGGCCGCGTGATGTCGCCCGATGTCGGATCGTCATCACTGCTCACTCGTGTTGGACCCAATGGCGAAACGATCATCACGCCACCGGCAGAAGTCGCCGCAGAATTGAATCGTCGCTTTCCGATGGAGGATCAAGGGCACCTGTATTTCACGATGGTCTACGCCGTTTTGAACTTGAAGACCTTGGAATTACGGTACGCTTCGGCCGGCCATGAAGCGATGGTGCATATTCCAAGTGGTCAGCCTCCGCGATTATTGCACGCCGAAGGATTCGCCATTGGGTGGATGGAGGACATCGAGTATGACGAAATAACAGTGCAATTGGCTGCGGGTGATCGCTTGTACTTGTATAGCGATGGCATCCCCGAGGCGCTCGACGCAGACCTGGAAGAGTATGACAACGACCGCATGTTAGCACTGATGCATCGATGCCGATTAGAATCCATTGGCGAAAGCGTCGAAACCATCTGCGCTGAAATTAAACAGTGGTGTCGAATCAACGGCCCCAAAGACGATATTTCCATCCTGGGTGTGGATCTGAAATCGCCTTGATGAAGAGCTTGCCGCGTCCCCGGGGAAATTGCATTCAACATTGTCGCTCGGCTCTCCGAGCCGACAGCGTTATCGACTGGGAGAAACGCTAACGGCTCGGAGAGCCTAGCGACAATGGGGAACGCCCCAAAGTGAAAAAGTGATTTGCCCTGCAAATGTCGC
>CAYVAN010000190.1:0-8899 GCA_964449225.1 uncultured Rhodopirellula sp. | reverse complement strand
ACTTTCTGCAGCGTAAAAAGCAAGCCACTGAAGTAAGCCGACAGGTCGCTGAAGTAGAAGACGAAGGTGCGAGTAACGACGATCCCTTTGGCAACATGCCTGCTTTTGAGGGCGTCGGCGTGCCACCGATGCGACGCCCCGCAGCATCGGGTTCCGCCGTGCCTTCAAAATCAGAAAAAACCAAATCCCGACAAACCCAAGCAGTGCAAGGCAATGGCGAGCACGCGGACCTGCTAAAAGAAATCAAATGGATCGCCTTGATCACCCTGTTCATGGTTGCATTGGTCGCGGTGATTCAGTTTGCCTTCGCCTGCTACGGCTTAAACGTCTACGGACGATTGAAGGGCTGGTGGTAAGCAAAGTGCTACATCGCAACAACAATCGCGTCCGCTGGGTTGCAGCCTTACTGAACAGTACGCACGGAATTGCGAGGTCTTCGCTGAATCGCTGGACAGTACTGGACTTCTTCTTGGCACCAAACGTTTCCAATACTCGTGGTTCAATGTTGACAAGCGACGTGGACCATGAAAATGGTTACGAACTCTCGTGAGAACAAATAATCAAAATCAGGCTGGAAATTGTGGGTGGAAAAACAATCCGGGGTCAGTGCTGAAATGGTCCACCTGAAAACAAAATCAACGCTGGGTGCCTCAATTAACTGATTAGCTTTTCGCATCGTTTGGGTGAAACTTTGGTGGCCGTGCCCAGTGGTTGTGCGAAAAGGCTGACACGTAGTTCTTCGGTCATCCAGCGGAATTCGCTGCTGGCTTGCGAGGTGGGGTCGCGCTGGTCGATGGGCAGGGTTTGTTGCCAACGTAGCCAAAGCTGACCGACCGTTTGCATATTGTCGGAGTCCTTGGTCGCCGAACCGCTGCGAAGCTTGTCGATCCGGTAGGCCATCGCTCGGAAATAGCGTGGGTAATGCGTTAGCCAGTTCCATGGAACTTTGGCCATGAAACTGTCGAAGGTCATCCAGGTCAATTGATCGCGAATGTCGGTGCAGGCATCGGCGTATCGCTGGTTTCCGCCAAACGATTCCAATTCGCGACGAACTTCGAAGTAGCCATCCGCCAGATTTCCCAGCCACGTTGCTACCTCTTGCGTGGCTTGGGCAATCCGCTGGCCCCGCTGGTTTGAACGAAGGTCGAACTCTTCTTTTGTGCGAATGGCCGGTTGCTTCTCGATGAATGCGATCCTTGCCAATAAACGAGCCAAGGACGCTTCCAAGTCCTTCGATGACACAATGCCCGACAGCTTGACCTTCGCCTGTTCCAGTGCAGGCAACCATCGCACTTGGCCACGCAGTTCTTTCCTTTCCGTCAAAGCAAACAGTTCGATGCATCCGATTCGAAGCGATTCTTCAGCCGATAAAGCATCAGGATACAGCTTTGTTCGAACAACATCATTTTCTACCACAAGCCCCGGATACTGCGCGACCTGTACTCCACCTCGCATTCGCACGACTTCGCGGGGAATTTCTTCGATGTCAAAGGTGGTCATCGATTTGCGTGTCCAATCCTCGACGACTTCGCTGTCTTCGGTTGAATCTTCTGTATAAACGCTTACCGCAGCGGTACGCAGTTTTTGCGAAAGTGCCTTAATCGAGCGATCTTCGGCAACCGGCTGTCCTTCATCGTCAACCACCGTGACCAAGAAATCTAAGTGAGACGACAACTTGTCATCTTGAAAATCGCTCGGGCTGATCGGCATCTCGGCATGGCGACTCATCACTTGGCAGACCGCAGTCATGAACGGCAGCTTCCCGTAATCCTCTTTCAATTCGTCCACCATCTTTGCGGCGACATCGGCTGCGGGTATCAAGTTTCGCCTGATTCGCTTTGGAAGCGACTTGATCAAGTTGACAATCTTGTCATGCAACAACCCCGGTACCAGCCAACCCAATCGATCGTCACTTACCTGCGACAGAGCCGCTTGATGAACTGTGACGTTAATCCCGTCTCGCTCAGAACCAGGTTCAAATCGATACTGGATCGGCAGCCGCGAACTTCCGACCACCAACTCGTCCGGGAACGCCTCACCCGACAGTGCCGATGTTTCCGCAGCAACCAATTCGTCAGGCCGCATGTACAACGATGGCGATAAATCCGGTGGCGGCGGATCAGATAACCACTGCGAAACAGCTGCCGAATCAGTCAAAGTTTTGACCCATGCTGGTTCTTCCAACTCGCGATCAAATTTTTCCAAGCGAGCGCGATCCACCACGGTTTCGGGCAACCGTTCCTGATAGAACCCGGCAACCACGTAATCGTCGATTACCAAATCCCGCAGCCGTGTTTTTGCGGCCAAAGTGGCAATCATTTCTTTGAGATTCTCGTTTCGGCGAACGAACCGAGCATTGGTGCGAAGTTCGCCGTCCACCAGCCCCGGTTCAATCAACAATTCACGAGCGGTTACGGGGTCAATCGGCGCAAGTGGCAAGCGACGACGGGTAACGACGGGCAAGCCAAACAATGTTTGATTTTGATAACAGAACGCACCGCCCGACTTGCTGCTGAAGTGTGGTTCAAAGTGCGATGACTTGAGTAAATGTGCTCCGACTTTCTCCACCCAACCCGGTTGGATCTTCGCAACCGTTCGCGCGTACTGTTTGGCCGTTTCAACCAGCTCGGCAGCCACAATCCATTTGGGTTTATTCTCGAACACGCCACTGCCAGGCCACAAAAACAACTTCAGCCCGCCCGCACCGGTGTACTGGTTTTTATCACCCACCATCGCAACACCGGACAATAGACCGGCCAGCAAAGATTGATGGATCGCTTCGTAATGGTCGCGACCGACGATAAACTTTGGGTCATCTTCTAAGAAACGAATCTTGCCAATCTTTCGTTTGGACTTACGGTCACCCAACTGACTTGACGCCATTTCGCGGAGCTGTCGATAAATATCAGACCATTCTCGCATTCGGTTGGGCGATAGGAACTGCTTGCGAAGCGACCGTTCCAATTTGCTTCGACTTAGGTTCGATCGAGCATCTTCGTAGTACCGCCACAACCGCAGGTACGACAAAAAATCACTTTGCGAATCAGTAAACGGCGCCTGGGCCTCGTCGGCAGCTTGTTGTTTTTCAGGTGGACGATCGCGCGGATCCGGAATCTCCATCGCTGCGGCAATTGGCAGGACTTCAGCCAGCACACCATTTTCGTCCGCTGCCAAAATGATTCGGCCGACACGTGGATCCACTGGCATTCGGCCAAGCTTTCGTCCGATCGCGGTCAATTCATGTCGATCATCGATCGCGCCCAGTTCCGTCAACGTGCGTAGACCTTCGCGAATCGATTCATCACGCGGCGGATCGAGCAATGGAAAATCTTCCAGCCGCCCCAGACGCAGCGACTTCATCTGCAACACGACGGAAGCCAAATTTGTGCGGCGAATTTCTGGTGTCGTGAACGCATCGCGTGAATCAAAGTCTTCTTGCGAGAACAAGCGAACACAGATCCCAGGCCCAACACGACCGCACCGACCGCTTCGTTGATTCGAGCTTGCTTGACTAACCGGCTCGACCGGCAATCGCTGAACTTTACTACGTGGACTGTATCGACTGATCCGTGCCGTTCCGCTATCGATGACGTAACGGATTCCCGGAACGGTTAGCGAACTTTCGGCAACATTGGTCGCGAAGATAATTCGCTGTTTCTTTCCATCAGGCTTGAAAATCTTTTGCTGCTGCGAGCTTGGCAAGCGAGCATACAGCGGCAGCAAATCTACTCGCCCTTCCATCCCCATCCGTTTGTAGTGCCCCGATACCCGATGCGATACTTCACGGATGTCACGTTCGGTTGGCAGGAACACCAAGGTATCGCCGCCACCATCACGCGACAAAGCTTGGATAGCTTCAATCACATGCCGCGAAAGGTCATAGTTTCGCGTTTCGTCGTTGTTGATTTCTTCCCAAGGCAGGTAGCGAATTTCAACGGGGTAGCCACGGCCTTCGACACTGATAATCGGCGCAGGCGTATCACCGTCGGCAAAGTGCTGGGCAAAACGATCCGCATCAATCGTCGCCGAGGTGATGATGATCTTTAGGTCAGGTCGCTTAGCTTGCAGCTTTCGCAAGTAGCCCATCAGGAAGTCGATGTTCAACGATCGTTCGTGTGCTTCGTCGATGATGATCGCGTCGTAAGCATCAAGCGATCGATCCGATCCGGTTTCGGCAAGCAGGATGCCGTCGGTCATCAACTTGATCTGAGTTTGATCGCTGGTCTGATCACCAAAGCGAATTTTGAAACCAACTTGCCCGCCGACGGACGACTTCAACTCCTCGGCCAACCGAGCGGAGATGCTACGCGCGGCCAAACGCCGCGGTTGAGTGTGCCCGATCATCTTGTCGTGGCCCAGTCCTGCTTCCAAGCAGAACTTTGGCAATTGAGTACTTTTCCCACTGCCGGTTTCACCGCAAACGATAATCACTTGATGATTACGGATTAACTGAACCAGTTCATCGCGGTACTGAGTGATCGGTAATTCGGTGGGATAATCAATCGGCGCGGCGTCGCGAACCTCCTCGATCGGTCTAGCAAGTTCAGGGCTGGAAGGCTTAGGGTTCATCATCAGTTCCTTCTGAGGGAATTAAGCCAATACCTGTTGCGAAATGCATTCCGCGGTCCATCCGATCTCAGTATCGCTCGCGGTGAGTTGATTCAAATTAGAGCTGTTCAGCAACTAGCTCATTGTTTAGTCACTCAGAGCAACTTAAACAGAAGCGAGTAAAATACAACCGGAACCCGACTCTGAAAGCCTGCCCCTGTTGCTATCGAATGACGCGAACAAAGATTTCGCATCCCAGGGCATCATAATACTGATCATTTTTTTAGTTATGTTTGTTAATCAAAATCGACTGCGCCATCTGCTGCGTCCTCACCACTATCGTGACTCGGGCCACTACAAGTTAGAACTCGAACAGCTCTTTCGTCCTAACTGGCAATTTGCCTGCACACGAAACGAAATCGCAAACAAAGGCGATTTTATCACGCTGAACCTGTTTGGCACTCCGATCATTATTCGCAACTTCGGCGATGAAATCAAAGCGTTTCAGAATGTCTGTCCTCATCGGCACTCCATGCTGACGTGCGAACCATCAGGAAATAGCGAAGTTTTTAAATGCCAATACCACGGATGGCAATTCAACGCCGAGGGGCGTACCGGGCACATACCCGAGGCGAAGTGCTTTCGCCCGTGGGATCGGGAAAACTCGCAGCTGAACAAAATCCGAATGGAAACGGTTGGTGATCTGTTTTTTGTAACGCTCAACGAACAAGTCGTCAGCCTTCGTGAGTGGATGGGGTGGTTCCACGGCGAGATTGAAGAAGCTTTTCAAGCTCCGATGTGGCGAATGAAAGAGGCTTGGGAGTTCGACGCCGAATGCAACTGGAAAATACCCATCGAGAATACGCTGGAGTCTTACCATATCGCGGAGAACCATCCGCACTGGTTCAACGGAGGATTGCCTGAGGAAATCCATTCTGAACACAAACTCGAAGACAACTACACAACCCTGCACTACCAATCGGAATTTGAGATGCTGGTGCAGCAGCGTAAAGTCAGTCGCCAACTCGGCAAACAACCCTGCAACAATTATCGGCACTATCACCTTCATCCAAATCTCGTATTTTGCATGACGGATTCATTCAACTATTTATGCTCCCTCGTGCCGACGTCGCCCACTTCAGTCCGGGTGCGGACACGCATGTTCCCACTGGAAGGTCCAGCCAAGGGCCCCTTTCCGGCGATCGTTCGCTTCTTCAACTCGCGGATCAGCCGAAAAACTACAAAGCGAATCTTCAATGAAGACCGAACGCTTTATATCGGACAGCAAAAGGGAATCACTTCCAGTGAACATCCCGGAGTCATCGGAACGCGAGAGGAACGTATCCACCAGTTCCAGAAATATGTGTGCGACCAAACCGGGATCGAACCCGCTGCCGACATGGCACTAGAAAAATCGGATGCGAGTCCAAAGTAGAATTTGTAGACGAAGCGATAATCAGATCTAGTCCAATGCTCTTGACCTCTTCAACGTCACCTCATTGCTTTGGTCAATTACAGATTCACACAATGTCACATAAGCGATCAAAGGCGTAACGACCAAACCAAGGGTCGCTGCAAAGGATGCCTTCGATGTGATGAACCAAATGGTTTCCATCGTTTCGCCTACCAGCCATGTGTAGGCAAGGTAAATCGGCGCGACTAACAACACAGTGCAGAGTATTCCAAATTGCCCCGCCCGCATAGACACCGGGTCAGCCATAAGCCGAACCAAACGCGGTACATTGCTTGTCGGGATTCGATTGACAACGCCCCTAGAAGCTTGGCGGCGAACGATAGGTGTGGTGATGAAGCAAGTAACCAATGGCAATAAGAAACAGGTACTAATCGAATCCGCGAACGCACCGTTGGTCCAAACCCATGTCGCCACCGCAGCCTGATCCTGATACGTGAACACACCCAATACGAAGTTGATTGCAAAATTGACGAATGCGGAACACACTCCCTGCCAAAGTACCAAATAGCGTAAGACACCTGGCGGAAAATGGGGAAACCGAGCACGCGTTAAGTCTCGCATTGGGTTTTCTCGCAATCGGTTTTTTAACAGTGAAGTACCGACGCAAAGCCCGATCCCAACATTGTCCGAAGCTCAGCTAAAAGAATGGCCAGACGATGGGTACGACAATCATGGTGACAGCAAAGACGATCAGCGAAAGCGGTAGTCCAAATTTGACGTAATCCAAAACTCGATAACCGCCAACGCCATAAACCATCATGTTAGTCTGATATCCGAACGGCGTCAGAAAGCTTGCCGATGCACCGATCATGACCGCAACAATGAACGGCGATGGATTGCAAGCGACGCCATCGACGCCTAATAATCCTGAGGCTGCACGCAACGCAATCGGATACATCAAAACCGCAGCTGCATAATTCGTAATCAGTTCGGTGCATACCATCGTTGCGACAAAAATCGCAGCGAGCGTCCAAATCGGGCTGCCACCGGCAAGTGTCAGTAGGCCTTCGGCGATGGCACCGGCCGCTCCGCTGATTCGCAGTGCTTCGCCAATTCCAATTGCTGCACCGATAACGATCAACACTGACCAATCGATACTGCGTCTGGCTTCGGTACTGGTGCAACAACGAAACGTCACCATCGCCACGGACGCGAGCAGAGCGGCGGTCAAAATCGAAAGCCAACCCGTGGACGCAGAAACGACCATTACCGCCAAAATGATCACCGCGATCCAAGCTCGTTCTGGACGCCGCACAATTCCTTGTTCGACAGCACTCACCAGGAAAAAATCGCGCGACTCACTACGGCGGTGCAGGAACGACGGCGACGCTTCCAACAACAACACATCGCCGACTTCCAGTCGAATATCACCGAGTTTTCCGGAAAACCGTTTGTCACCGCGTGCCACCGCCACGACTGCGGCGTTGTAGTGAGAACGAAAACGACCTTCGCGGATCGTTTTGCCGATCAAACTGCATCGAGGACTGACGACGGCTTCCACCAACGTTCGCTTCCACGCAGGCACCTTTAATTTTCGTGCCTGATCATCCGGTGTAATCAAACCGCGAATTTTGCGGAGGTCAACAACGCTATCGAGTGCTCCCACCAAAATCAGAACATCATTCGAACGTAGAACCTCGTTCGGTTTTGCTGCTGCAATTACGCCATCATCTCGTTGGATTTCAGCGATATACAAACCAGGCAAATGACGCAGTCCAGCATCTTCAATCGTCTGCCCGACTAATGCCCCACCTGATTCAACCTGAACTTCGACGGTGTATTGCCGTGGATCGTCGCCGGCGCTAATCGCGGCGTTGCGATCGGGCAATAACCAACGCGAAAAGAAGATCATGTAGGCGACGCCAATCACAGTTGCCGGTAAACCAACATACGCGGGCGAAAAAAACGACAGCGGCTGGATGTTGATCCCCGCAGCGATCGATTGGTCTATCTTGCTGGCCACAATCAAGTTGGTGCCTGTCCCAATCAATGTACACATCCCACCCAGGATCGCGGCGTAAGAAAGAGGCAACAGCAAGCGACTGCTGCTTGACCCAATACGCTTTGACAGGTCACTGACGACCGGAATTAATGCAAGCACGACAGGCGTGTTGTTCAGAAATCCGCTCAGGGCGGCAACGGGTATCAGCAACCGAGATTGAGCTCCGGCTAATGTCCTGGCTTTCCGCAAAAGCCAGCCCGTGGCCAGTTCTGTGCCACCGGTAAATTCCAAACCAGCAACTGCGGCAAACAGCAACGCGATCGTGATGAGTGCTTCGTTTCCATATCCAGCAACCGCTTCGCTGGGCGTTGGCAGATTGACCGTCCCTGTCACGTTCTGTGCGAAAATCAATACGCCCAGGCAAGCGAGTGCCAACAACTCCTTTGCAGCGACGCGCATTGACAAGGTCGCCAGCAAAACGCTAGCCACGGCCAAACTTAACCATGCTTCCCAGACCATCATGGCATGACTCTATGTTTGATCAGGAAAGAACTTCGCCAACGTTTCTTCTCTTGGCCCAGGTGTCACCAATGAAACGACAACCGTAGCCGCTAAAGACGCCAAAAAGATCGACGCCACCGGCATCGTCTGAATGGTTCGCTCGCCGATCGTAAAGTTCACGGACCAATTATCAATCGCCCCGAACTGTGACGCGGAAAACAGTGCGTACCAAACGCCCGCCGCAGTTAAAACGCCTGCGTAAGCACCCCACTTCGTCAGACCTTTCCAGTAGACGGCCAGGAATACCAGCGGAAACAGACTGCTGAAACCGCTAAAGCACCAAATCCCCAGTTGGAACACCCGCGTTTGAGCAATCGTTGTCAAGCTTAGCCCGTAGGTGATCGCGACAATCGAAATGATGAAACAGCGGGAAA
>CAYVAN010000189.1:0-8940 GCA_964449225.1 uncultured Rhodopirellula sp. | reverse complement strand
GTGTAGGGAGGATTGCCAGCACTTTTGGGTGCAGCGTCTTCGGTTGCATCAACGCCAGCAAATGCTGGCGGCGTATGGAAGTAAACGGGGTCTTCGGCGGCCGGTTTGTAGCCGTGTCCCTTTTCAGTCACCACATGCAACAGCATTGGCCCAGAGGATTCGCGTGCCATCTTCAGATACTTACGCATCAAACCAACGTCGTGGCCATCGATTGGTCCGACGTAACGAATGCCTAGTTCCTCGAACAGCATGCCGCCCAGGAGTCCTGCTTTGACACCTTCTTTCATCTGCGCCAGAAAACGTTCAGCTGGATCACCAAACATTGGCACGTGATCGAGCAGCTTTGTGACTTCACTTTTCAAACCCGAGTAAAACGGATTGACCCTTAACTTATCGAGGTAAGACGCGACCGCGCCGACTCGGTGGCAGATGGACATCTTGTTATCGTTCAGCACGATTGTCAGGTCATCGTTCAGCTCGCCAGCATTGTTGAGTGCCTCGAACACGATTCCGCTTGGGAAAGCGCCATCACCGATCACGGCAACCGACTTTCGCCCGGGCTGTTTCATTAGCACATCGCCACTGCGAAGACCGACCGCTGTGCTGACACTGCATCCGGCGTGTCCGGTCATGAACAAGTCATAGGGACTTTCATGCGGATTGGGGTACCCCATCAATCCACCCTGTGTTCGGATGGATGGAAAATCGTGATAACGACCGGTTACTAGTTTATGAGGATAGATTTGATGCCCAGTGTCCCAAACCAGGCGGTCTTGGCGGAAATCAAATTCGCAGTGAAGTGCTAGGCAAAGTTCCACGACGCCCAGGTTCGATGCAAAGTGAGCCGTCCGCGTTGCCAACAAGTTGCAAAGCACATCGCGAACTTCGATCGCAACACTGCTTAGCTGTTCAGGACTCATCGTGCGTAGCGGCATCGCATCATCCAAGCTGGCCAGCAACGGATGCTGACCTAGCGTGTGATGGTTGGGGTCCGCTGCGTTGCCTGATGCGGATGAATTGGAATCGGACATCTCGTTGCCTGTGTGACTGTCGTTGTTGTCTGAAGTCGGAAGGTCGCTACTGCTGGGCTCAGTCAATGGGTTCGCTCCAGTACGTAATCTGCCAGCCACAACAATCGTTTTGCGGCGGGACCAAAAAACAAAGCCTCCTGCTTGGCTAATTCGATCAATGCAACGGCTTTATCTCTGGCCTGTTCTGCCCCCAAAAGTCCTGGATAGGTTAACTTTCCGCGTTCGGCATCTTTGCCTGCTCGCTTGCCTAAAACTTCTGCGTCAGCGGTAAAGTCTAGGTAGTCATCAACGACCTGAAAGGCGAGTCCCAAATGTTTCGCGTACGCGGACAGTGCTGATCTTTGATCCGCATTCGCGTCTGACAGTAAGGCACCTAAATCCAACGATGCAGAAAACAAGGCCCCCGTTTTACGTCGATGAATCGACTCCAACCAATCAACACTACGAACCAAATCGGGATCAGGGTCGTTTTCGGCTTTCAAATCATCGGCTTGTCCGCCCACTAAATGTGACGCATCCGACGCAGACGCCAGAATGCTGACCGCTGAAACCGCCTTCGCTGGATCGTTGATGTTGCGGCAAAGATGCTGAAACGCTTCGGCCTGCAAAGCATCACCAGCCAAAATCGCGGTCGCTTCATCGAATTCGATATGGACGGTTGGACGCCCCCGACGAAGATCATCGTCATCCATCGCCGGTAGATCATCGTGGATCAGCGAATACGCATGAATCATCTCGACAGCCACAGCCCCGGGCATGACGTTTTTCAAATGACGCGGATCTTCGGCGATTGATCCTTTTGCTGGACTCACGCGACAAGCTTCGGCCGCCATCAGCACCAAGATCGGCCGCAGACGCTTCCCTGGTGCCAACAGGGCATAACGCATTGCCGCCGCCAAATGATCAGGGCATCCCGAACCAAAATCGCACGCCGCTTGGAGTGCAGGTTCGATTAGAGAACGCAGTTCGCCAAGCATCTTCTCACCCGAAGATGAAACGTCACCCGATGGTTTGGTTCGAGGATCGGCGGAAGTGTGTGTCAAATCGACTCTCTTATGATTGGCTGATGCATTTCATGGCCTGATGGGTCGGCACGCAAGCATTTCGGTTCTGCACTTTTGCGATAGTCTAAAAAAGTCCTGCCGAATCGTCCACGTCACCCACTATAGATCCACCGGCTAGGGGGTTGTCACTCCCTTTGGAAACTCCGCGAAACTGCGTCTCTGGCATACTTTCGGTAACAGGGTTTCCGTCGGCGTCGAATCCAGACAACAGGGTCACTTTCTGCTCGGCCTTTTCTAAGATTTCGTGGCACTGCCGAAGCCTTTTGATACCAGTTTCATACTGTTTTAGTGAATCGGTTAGATCCAGCTCGCCAGATTCCAATTTGTCCACGATCGTTTCGATGGTAGAGATCGCTTCCTCGAAACTGATCGCGGCTTTCGATGAAGCAGCTTTTTTCTTGGCCATGGTTCTTATCGATTGGTTTTGGTTTGACTCTGGCAAATTTGCAACGTAGAGAATCTATATCGGATCGTTACGGAGATTGGGCTGACCAAGACTCTGGCTTGATTCTAACGGTTGTATCCATTGTTTGCCTCCCATCGGATTCCCCATGGCTCGGAACTCTCGAAAGAGAAACCGAAACGCATCTCGCACCTTTGCGAACGAGGCTGCGCAGGTTGAACCATTGACGAAAACCCTGGACGCTCAACCGCAAGTCGATGGCTTACCAGAATCAGAAAATCCGGCCGTTGAAGCGATCAGTTGCCAAACCGACATCGCACACAACAAGTCCGTTGCAGCGAAGGTCGAAATCGATCCAGTGATGGATGCGATTGCCGCCAACACAGCCATGATTCAGCATTTGTTGGATCGACTTGGGCCCCAAAACGAAAATACTGGGAATCAGGCACCGGCTTTGGGCACGCCCGGTCTGGAAAACGATCTCGTTGTCCAGCAGCTTCAGGATGAAATCGCAGAGCTTCGTCATCGAAACGATGAATTGATGATGGAACTGCAACGCCGGCAAAACCGCATTGACGAACTCAGTCAACAGTCCGACGACCTGGCTGCCCAAGTGGCCCAGTTTGGTGTCCGCCAAACACTCGCCACGCCGCAGTCCAGCTCCGGCGATGCTTTGTCCTGGGAAGATCGCAAACAGTTGATTTTGCAACAGTTAGAAGCGGACACGTTCGATGCGGATGATTTTGTCGAATCAATCACCCAAGAGCTGACTCTTGACGAAGCCGATGATCAGGATCCATGCTCGCCGCAGGAATTGTTCGAGGAGCTGGTTTCGCGATTGCAAAGTAGCGAATCAGAATTAGCTCAACGGAAAGCCGAAATCAGTGAGCTGCAAATGTTGCTTGACCAACAATCCGAGACGCGCGAGGGTGGTGTTGCGATCGGCGCGGCCGCGATTGCTCAAATGGTCGATTCGGATGAATTGGTCATGCAGGAACGCGAGCGGCTTCAAGTGCTTCAGGATCAGTGGGAAGAAAAATTTCGACAGAGCGAAATCGAAGCTTCACTTGAACGAGCGAAGTTGTCGCGAGAAAGACAGCAGCTTGCCAAGAAGACGGAACAGCTTGAAGAAGAGCTCGAGCATCTTCGTCGTGAAGAAAGACAGAGCTTCGATCCCGCCGAATCTGGCACCTCGCGCCGCTGGCTCGCCAAGCTTGGCCTTTCAGACGCCGATTGATCATCGGCTAGGACAACTCAGCCGTTCGAGCTGGCAATGTCGCTCGGCTCTCCGAGCCGACAGCGTTCTGAGCCGACAGCGTTCTGAGCCGACTGCGTTCTGAGCCGACAGCGTTCCGAGCCGATAACTCTCCCAGCAGACTGCGCTATCGGCTCGGAGGGCCGAGCGACAATGGGGAACGCTCCAAAGTGAAAAAGTGATTTGCCCTGATCATCGGCGGGACGGCTTTGCTTCACCCGAACCATTTTGCCAGTCTTTGCGTTATCATCCTGATGCAAAGCGTAGCTGAGGTGTTCCCAACCTCTGGATCTACGCTGTCTGCCACAGATTCGCGATCGAGTGTGTGGCAAGCTCGGCTACTTAGGTTATGACAAAAAGCAAACGATGACATTTTCTGCTGAAGACGCGACCGCGGCCAGTGAACCCTTTCGCCGATTGGTCGATGAGGTCGGCAAGACCGTTGTTGGACAACAATTATTGATTCGCCGAATGCTGACAGCGTTGCTGGCCGGTGGCCATTTGTTGATCGAAGGTGTCCCCGGCTTGGCGAAAACCACCGCCGTGGCATGCTTGGCTCGTGCGATCAGCACCGACTTCCAACGCCTGCAATTCACACCGGATCTTTTGCCTGCGGATTTAACCGGAACCCAGGTTTACCGGCCGCAGGACCAGCAGTTCGTTGTCCAAAAAGGTCCAATTTTCTCTAACTTGATTTTGGCTGACGAAATCAACCGAGCACCGGCGAAGGTGCAAAGCGCTCTGCTAGAAGCGATGCAAGAACGCCAAGTCACAATCGGCAGCGAGACGTTCCCGTTGGCCGAGCCATTCCTGGTGATGGCAACGCAGAACCCCGTCGAACAGGAAGGCACCTATCCGCTGCCCGAGGCGCAGTTGGATCGCTTTTTAATGAAAGTGGTCGTGGACTATCCGACTCGTGACGAAGAACTTCAGATCCTTCGACGCATGTCGAAGACCAAAGCGGAAATCCAAGTCGATGCGGTGACTTCGCCAGAAGAAATTTTGCAAGCTCGGAATTACGTGGATAAGGTCCACGTTAGCGAAGCGATTGAGGAGTATATTGTCGATCTGGTCATGGCCACTCGAAAGCCAGTCGCCTATGGATTGCCGCTGGAAGAATTAATTTCCTACGGGGCATCACCACGCGCAACCATTAACTTGACTTTAAGTGCGAAGGCAAACGCTTTTCTGGAAGGCCGGGCATTCGTCACGCCAGCCGATGTCCAAACGGTCGCCATGGACGTCCTGCGTCATCGCGTGATCATCACTTACGAAGCCGAGGCGGAAGAGAAAACGCCCGAGATGATCGTGCAAGCGATTCTTGATGGAGTTCGCATTCCATGAAGATGCTCTCCATGTTGCCTCGATTCTCCTGGGGGCGGTCGAATCCGGAAAGCCAACCGCCAACCAACGAATCTTCGACGGCTCAATTGATGCGACGGATTCGCCGCGTTCAGATCAAGACTTCTCATAAGGTTGACGACTTGTTGGTCGGTCGCTGGCACTCTGCGTTCAAAGGACGCGGAATGGAATTCGAGGAGGTGCGTCCCTATCAAGTCGGCGACGACGTGCGTACGATCGATTGGAATGTCACCGCCAGAGCAGGTGAACCGTTCGTAAAACTGTTCCGTGAAGAACGCGAAACTTCGGTGATTCTGCTGGTCGACGTGAGCGGTTCGCAAAACTTTGGAACACAGGATCAGTCCAAGGCAGAACTGGTGACGGAGTTTGCGGCAACGATAGCGATGAGTGCGATCAAGAATAATGACAAAGTCGGCCTGACGATGTTCTCGGACAAAGTCGAAAAGGCGATTCCGGCAAGGCAGGGGTCGCGCCATGCACTGCGGATTATTCGTGAGCTATTGTTTTGGCAAGACTCGCATTCGAAAAATGGACGGGCCGATTCGATCTTCAACGATCAAACCGATATCCAAGCAGCTTTGGAACATTTGGGCCGAACCAACAAGCGTCGACGCGTTGTTTTTCTCATTAGCGACTTCCAGGATTCCGGATTCGAGAAGACGCTTCGAATCACTCGGCGAAAACATGATGTGATTCCAGTTGTTGTTGGAGACCAACGGGAATTTCAGTGGCCCCCGGTCGGCCTGGTCCGATTACGAGATCCTGAATCCGGTCGCTTAATCGATGTCGATACCCACAGTCGAGCGACGCGAAATCAAATTCAATCAACCATGCAGCAGCAGAGCGAAGCGACTGACGATCTGTTTCGGCGAATGCGTTTGGAGCCGCTGCGTCTAATGACGGGAAGAGATTTTGTCGATCCGCTGGCCAAGTACTTTCAAAAGCGGCACGCACAAGTATGAACGGTTTCAGTCGCAGGTGCACGAACGCCGTAGCCGAGGTTTTCGCCGCGACGATTCCACTGCGGAATCCTCGAAACGCTCGAATCCACCGATTGGTGTTTTTTTTGGTTTGCGGCTTCGTTCTTTGCTGCGTGAATTCAAATTCCGCTGATGCTGCCCAGGTCGATTCAAACCAAGGAAGACCAAAACTAACCACCGTCTTGCCAACCCAAACGATCCGGGTCGCCGAACCATTTGACGTAAAGCTGGCAGTGGTGTCGACTGATCCAGCAGTGGTCGAATTACTCGATGACATGCCAAATACGCCGGATGATTTTGACATCGTTGGCAGGCGATTGGTCGGCCCCGTTCCAATTTCAATGACGCAAAAAGACGCGACCTACCGATTCCAAACGACTTTAATTCTGGCAATGGAAACAGCGCGTGCGGGACGACGCAATTTGCCAGAAATCAAGCTGAAGGTCAGTGCCGCAGGAGCAGTCTTTAATCTCAGTTCAGACCCCGCCACCGTCGACGTCAAAGGTATCGTTCCGAAAGATCATAACGCCACCGAATTTCGTGAACTCAAGCCAGCGGTCGAAGCCAGAACAACGGCTGAAACAACACGAACAGGGTTTTGGTTTGTCGCCGCCTTCGCAAGTTTGATTGGTGCGATGTTCTTTTTTTATCGCAAATCAAGGACCAGCAATGCCGCAATTCGACGGCGCTGGATTGCCGAGATCGATTTGTTAGAAAATGGGCTCCGCAATCGCGCAATCGGCTTGCCTGAATCGCACGACGAAACATGCCATCTGATCCGCCGATGGATTCAAGCGACGGCGGACATCCCCGCCAGCAGCCTACCAGCTGACAAGCTGATCATTGAATTGGAGTCGAAATCTTGGCCAGAACCCTTGTTGGATCGGCTGTCAAACATGCTGCGTCGCAATGATCGAATAAAGTTCGCCGCTGAGGCGATCGGCCAAGAACAAGCCAACACTGTATTCAATGATGCACGCTGGGTGGTAGGACACCCCATGACTGTCCAAAGATCGGGGGACATTTCATGAGTCTGCTTTTGCACCCTTGGATGTTAGTGTTATTGCCGGTTGCTCTCTGGCTTGCATTTCGAGCATGGCGTCAAGACGCAGTCGCGGTGCAATACTCCTCCGCTGCTACGAGCTGGAATTTGCGACCGAGCCTGCGTCAACGACTGGCATGGCTTCCCAAATTGCTGACCTTGCTGGCCATCGTGACCATGATCCTAGCGCTCGCAAGACCACGCGACGGAAAAGAGAAGACCTCCATCGATTCCGAAGGCATTGCGATTGAATTGGTTGTCGATCGGTCCAGCAGCATGCGAGCACTGGACTTTAAAATTGATGGTGAAAACGTTGATCGACTCACTGCCGTTAAGGATGTTGCGACTAAGTTCGTGCTGGGAGACTCTCAGTGGAACGCTGAGGGTGAGGCAAAGCTGAGTGGACGATTAACCGACCGCATCGGCCTGGTGCAGTTTGCCGGATACGCGGATGCGATATCGCCACCAACACTGGATCATGTATTTTTAACGGCGCAGCTAGATCGAATTCGCATTGCCGATAGCCAGGCCGAAGGTGGTACGGCGATTGGCGACGCTGTGAGTTTGGCGGCGGAAAGACTGAGTTCACTGAGGGCCAAAAATGAAAAGCAGATTCGAAGCAAGGTAATCATCCTGCTGACCGACGGTGAGAACACAGCCGGAAGTGTTGATCCGAAGCAATCCGCCGAACTCGCCAAGTCTTTGGGGGTGAAAGTTTATACGATTGGTGTGGGAACCAAGGGGAAAGCACCGTACCCGGTCCGGCAAACACGCGATGGTCGAATGTTGGTTCAGATGATGGATGTCAGCATTGATGAAGACACATTAAAGACCATTGCCAGCACGACGGGCGGTCGATATTTCCGAGCCACCGACACAGATTCGCTTGAACAGATTTACCAAGAGATCGATCAGCTGGAACGAACCAAGTTCGAGGTCAATAGCTACGTTGACTACAAGGAATTGGCGGTGCGATCGATTCAGACTTCTTGGGGCAAACTTCCGCCTCTGTTGATGATCGCCCTCTTTGCACTCGCACTTCGACTGCTCTTGTCTCAGACACTTTTCCGGAATCTGGCATGATGGATTTTGCTAGTAACGTAGCTGATCTGCAAATGGGCAACCCAGCGTATGGGTTGTTTGGATGCATTCTTGCCGCCTGTTTCGCAGCAATCGTTTTTGCCGCTCTTTGGCGGATACGGGCGAGTGCGTCGCTGGCTACGCCGTCACGATTGTCGTCGTTACTTGGTGTGAATGCCACGCGTCTTGCTTTGGTCCGCGCGGTTTTAATGTTGATTGCGATTGGTTTTTTAGCGATTGCGGCGATGGACATCCGCTGGGGACGTGTGTCACGTGAAGTACCGCAACGTGGAATCGAAGTTCTGTTTGCACTGGATGTCTCACGCAGCATGTTGGCCGAAGATGTCGCGCCAAACCGGCTGGAAAGAGCCAAACAAATGATCAAGGACACACTGTCGGTGATGGCTGGTGATTCAGTTGGCTTGGTTTTGTTTGCCGGTGAATCACGACAAGTGATCCCCATCACTAGCCACTATGACGAATTTCGTGGGCGACTCGACAGCGTGCAGCCCGCAGATATCTATCGCGGTGGGTCACGTTTGGGCGATGCGATTCGGGTTTCCAAGAATGCGTTCTTAAGCACCGACAGAACCAGCAAGGCTATCGTGCTGATTACCGACGGCGAAGACATGGAAAGCGGTCCAGTGGAAGCCGCCAAAACCGCTTTTGCCGAGGACGGCGTCCGAATCTTCACCATCGGTTTAGGTGACATGCAAGAAGGTG
>CAYVAN010000188.1:1056-8980 GCA_964449225.1 uncultured Rhodopirellula sp. | reverse complement strand
CTGGTGCCCGGCGGGTTAGCATCACCGAGTTCAAAATGAGGCAACAACCAACCGTTGAACAAGCCTGATCGCGAATCGTCAGCAACGGTTCCCGTCCCGGCGGTGTTGAGCGTCCGAGGGCTGGGGTGGCCGGTTGGAAGCCATGCAGGAGCCGACGTAAGATTGTCACCGCGTGGATCATCAACACCTTGCCAGTTCAGGATGGCATCATTCCAACCCAATGCCAATAACGGCATCGATGTCGCATTATCCGTAATACTTGTACCGCGACCAAAGTAACGCCCCGGATATCGGACATGTGCAAATCGATTATGTGGCTGCACCAGGTCCTGCAACGAATTCGCTGCAACGTAGCCCGTCGGTTCACCGGTTTGCGGATGAATGACGCGGCGTAACGATAAGTCATAGAAATGATGCATGGGAGCCATCCCGGTCAACCAATTACACGCAAACATCGACGGCGTGTCGGTCAGGCTGGCAACCGATGCATAGTTAGGTAACAGCGTTGACGCGTCCACCCCGGTTGCGAGCGGATTGTCGATTCCAATCGGATAGATTTTGTGAAGCGCTGGCGGAATTTGAAACGGGTTAACGCTATCGTTTTGTGGACGCAAAACGTTCGAGGAAAAATTGCCACCCGGAATTGCACGCCGTCGATTCAAGTCAGGACGAATCAGCAGAATTCGCTGATGCAGAACAATTCGATCCGGCACCAAGTCGTTATCAACATCCTCGTACAACGGCATGCCACCATTGGCGTGCGCGGCAACATCAAGATCATTGCTTTCCGGATCGACTGACCATTGCGGTGCCGCCCAGATGATAATTTCGGCAAACTTCGATCGGATCACTCTGGGTTCCATCGCAGCATCGCCCGTTAGACCATCTTCAATCAAATAGGCTGGCACTTTCCCGGTAAACCATTCTTCGCCGGACGCTTCAGCGGTGAATGCAATGTAGTCATCGAAATCGCCAAAACGAGAATGGCGACGGTAGGTTGGACCAGATTCGACGTCGTTGTAATTAGCATTACCTGGGACTTCTGTTTCACCATCAGTCGAACGCCGTGTAGGCTCCGCCCCGAATAATGAAAACGTTTGCTCGGTCAACGGGCCTTCGTAGTACATGAAGTAACCAGCGCCGGATTGCGTGGAAACCGGTGGTTTGACATCGACCGTTCGAGAGGCCAAGTCTGACCGCAAGCGAAAACTGGTTCCGCGAAGCTTGCCACTAAGCGAAACCTGGGACCGACCGACTTCGATCGACCGACTAATTGAACCAAACGACCGGGCCAGCGCCGCCATCAGTAGCAGCGTAATCGTCATCGCGATCAGCAATTCCACTAGCGTGAAAGCTAAGCAGCGAACGATTGTGGCAGAACGCCCCGCAGTCGGATTCTGGATCGTCGGAATCGTATTTTCAGTGTAACACATGACGTTAGTTCAACTTTCGTGACAACTGGACGGTTTCATCGGCATTGTTCAAAACACCTGGTTCGTACTTCACCGGAACACTACGGTCGATGATATAGAACGATCGATAACGGCGGCTTTCGCCTAGATCGCTGCCAAGTTCTTCGCGAACCTGCATCGTGGCTCCATCCACTTTGAACAGACCAACCGTCACCCAAACCGCGAACGTGTTGGATTGATTGGTCGCAAGATTGTTCAAACGAGTGATTGGCAATTGCTGATGCGCGGTACTTCGAGCACGAATTTGCTCGGTCAAAGTTCCCGCGTCAGCAATCCCTTTGGAAAACAAAGGCGAATCCGAGAACGCACCTGTCACGCCGCCCGGTCGCAAGAAAGTGCGATTGTTCGGATTGACTCTATCGGTCGCGATCGGTGCAACGTCGGACAAGTTTGCGGGCTTGAATGCGCCCGTGAACTGGCCGGCATGGTCGGGGCTGAAGTTGATTGGATTCGTTGCTCCGTAGCCTGCCGGAACGATTGGTTGAGTGCCAGCGGCGGGAACATACCCACGACGACTATCGGCGAATCCACCAGCAAACGCACCGGCCGCAGGATCGCCACTGTCCGTGATACCCTCCATCAAAGCACGATACACGGCTTCGCCTTTGATCGTATTGAGATTGATCCTGCCTTGTCGAAACTGCGGTTGTCGAATGTTAAGCGGCGGACGCAGCGCTTCGATTGTGAATCGATCCAGCCAGAAATCTGCCGTTGTAACACCTGTCGCATTCCAACTACTCGGGTCCCCGGTGGCATCACCGGGCGTGGTACTGAGCGGTCCGTAATTGAATCTACCGGCACCACGATCGAAGCTTGATGATGCAGTTGACGTCGCGCTGGCATGGGCAAGCACATTGACATTGGTTGAGATGAAATCCGCCTCGAAATCATACGGTGCAGGCACATCGACAAAGTCTAAAATCTTGTTCAGGTTGGGCGAGTTGGTGTAATCGCCAAGGTTGTTGCTGAGTAAATTCCACAAGTGAGGGAAGACGTGATTGAAGTGAGCACGAGGTGCAACCGCCGCGCCCGACGCATCTTCGTAAAGATTGCCTACGATAAATCCGGTGTTCGCGGTGGTGGTTCCAAAGTTAGCCGCAAACGTGCCGTTGGACGTGGTTGGAACCCACATCAATTCAGCTGGCGAGACGTACGGTCGATCCAACCAAGTCGGGGCCGAGAACCAGTTCGACGTCGGAGCACCGGCGTACCTGAAATCAGCACCACCGGAAGTCACCCAGCGCGGTCCGTACGATGCGTTGGCGTAGCCCAGCGTCGATGAATGAGCCGTACGCACCGGGGTGTTATCGGTCGCAGACGCAAGCGGTGCAGTGGCCGCCGTGACATCAGGATTCACAAAATCCTGTAATGACAGTTGGAAATCAAAGTACGGGACGTGACCGCCACTACTATGAGCAGTCGCCATCGCGGTCGGTGGAACCGTGTTGACGGAATGCGAAAGGTTCTCGGTCCATGCCGCAGTCGTCGCATCGAAGATTGTCCGGCCAGATTTATAACGTGTTCCAAACGCTTCCACTGGGTCAGAACCAAATGGATCTGGGTTTTCTGCGTCAGTCCATTCAGTCAAAGGAATCGACGTGTCAGTTTCTTCTGTATTGCCGTCCGATCCATTGAATACAGTCAAATCGATCGTGATGTAATCTACTGTCCGATACGGGTTTGTGATTTCGTCGTGCGGCTCGGTCGGGTCGGCCAGACGCTGTAGATAGGCCGTTTTGAAACGTTAGCGGGTACCGGTTTGCTGACCAGTCGTCGGAAACACAAATTCAAGCTCGGCGTAGGTTTGCGTGTCGAACGGTTCATCAGGAAAATTGCCTGCGGCGGTGTCGTAGTTGTAATACGAATCAACCGGGAACCCAGGTGACAATGGCTCGGTCGGTGATAGGTAATAATCAGTGGGAGCTGGTCCCGGCAGAGGCTCAGAAACGTTCACACCAATCGCATTGGTCGTTCCCAAAATTGGCGGGGCAACAAAACCAGCGGGCGGATTGGCTGCGGCGATGATGCCAACGGGTGGACGGATCGTTTGATTGGCGGCACCCGTGGAAACCGTCGGCATAGCAGAGCTACCGGTAAACAACTGAAAGTCAAACCCAGTGGAACCTAACAGCAAACTTTGAGGCGATTCGTATTCGGCATATGTCACCTGCGGTTCGCTGGTTGTCGGCAAATGCGTGACAGTTCCAGAAAATTCTTGAAGTGAACCAATATGCGTCGTCTCGCGAGGCCCAACGACTGCGTACTGTCCACCGCGAAGATAAACCTCCGTCAGCGGCCTGTTGACGTCGGTGTCTTGGAATGGATAGTCGGCCGCTGCAAATCGATTGTAGAAAATTTGTTCTAGGTTTTGCGAATCCAGCGGAGCAAAGTCTACGAAACCATCGCCAGCAGTGAGGTCTCCGAAGACCTGCCCGTCTGCTCGGGTAAACCCAGCGATAGGCGCGCTGGCATTTTCTTGACGACGTAGCCCGTTATCTGGATTGACATTGGTAAACCAAACAACACGATCGACCTGATTTGCCAAGGGCACCGGGGCACCAAAGAAATCTGGAAGCTCAGGTTGCAACGTTGCTGCCAAGCGATTGGCGCTGCCTGGGTAGGGGTTTGCAACCGTATCACTCCCCACCGGTTCCAGCATCAGATCACCAGATTGCCGAAGATCCCCAGTGGGGCCTTCGTGCGCGGGCGTGATTGCGACACGCCACACCGGGTTGCGGTCGGGCGCGGTGCGAGCAAGATCCAGCATGTATTCAAATAACACATCAGCCCCCGGATCCACATCAACTTGTGAATAAAGTTCCGTTGGCACGGACCAGGCTTGCGCGACTGTGTCGTCTTCGCCAGTCGGTACACGCAGGAAATCTGGCGAACGGGTGCTACGAAGTTCCAGGAACAAAGATCCTTGCGGCAGACGCCATTGATCGATGTCATCGTCTTCAATCGAAGTTCCGTTAAACCGTGCTTCTCCCGACGAGTCCAAGTTAGTGTCACGAACCCGACGGTCATGAAACGCAAGCGACTCTTCAAGTGCCAATTCGGGATATTCCATGCCCCAAACCGTTCGCGAAGTTCGCGGTGCTCCGCCCGGTGGAGTGATGTCCCATCCATCAAAGGGCCACACGTCGTAATCGAAGCGCGACATGATCCCATCTGAATCGCGGAAGTCCGCGACATTGATCGCCCACTGCGCCAAACGCCAAGCTCGGTATTCATGCTCGGGCGTATTCGGAGTCCCCAAAGCAATCGACTGAACCGTTTGATTCGCTGCGTCGATTGGCGGCGGAGACCCGCCTGAAAAATCAAATGGCACCGGTGCGGCCGCTGAATTGTCCTGCGTCAGCGCCATTGCCATCATGTACAAATGCCGCGCGAATAATGCTTGCGGCGTTGGTTCTGGATAAGGATTAGGCGTCGCAGTTGAAAATGGCCCAGGTTCGCCGACGGTCACGTCCGTTTGATTGGTGGAGAAAAACGTGGTCTCCCGTGTTCCCGTAAAGTCATCGTAGAAGACTTGGATTACAGAACGCAGTTCTTCGGGGTCGTCAACAACGCCATCACCATCATCATCAATCCCGTTACCAAACGGACGATTCAAATCCATCTTACCGCCAGCCAGAACATCGTGCGGAAACAACTGGATCAACTTGTCGTTACGGTTCTCACCGGCCAGTGTCGTTATCGGCGTCGTTAACAGAACCTGAACGCCGCCGCCATCTCGCGACGAATCTAGGTCGTCGCGAAATTCAGCTGGCAAAGGCCCAACGGTCACGGCCGCACTATTACTAATCGTTGTAACGGAGTCCGCGAAGATTTGTTTCTCTGCATTGCTTGGCGTCGCACCGGTGCCCAGTTCCACCAACTCCACCAAGGCACTGTCCAATGCGTCCCGGTCAAAATCGTTGTAACGCAAGACGCCTTCCAAATCCGAAAGCGTAAATGGGTTGTCGGGTTGTGTTCCCGGTGTTGGATCAAACTCATAGGGGTCATCAGCCGCATCACCACCCTGTGCCCCTGCCCCAGTCACCCCGGTCGACGCACCGGAAATTGCCAAGCCGCCGTCAATGCCCAAACTGATCGACGCGCGGCCAAACTTATCGACCGGCAAGCCTTGGGCGTTTCCGGTCCGGTGCAAATTGGTCAAGTTCGGTTGACGCAACACGCCGGCAAAGTCATTTCCGCTGCGCGTGATTGGATCAATCAGGTGTCCAGCCGCAATAAACTCGTTTCCACCAAAGGTTCCGCACGAACGTCGCCGATACGCCGCTGTAGCTTAGTCCTAGGATTGGGCGAAGGTTAATTTCGGCGGGGCCGTACCCGAATCCTGCGGGCATATCCGTATGAGTCGTCAGCGATGCGGTCGGAGCCGCAGTCCGATACAGCACCCCCGAAGCTCTTTTGAACAGCCCGCTGTCGGCGTCGACGTTGGCGGTTGAAGTCCGAGCTTGCACAAGATTGCCGGAAAGATTGATGTTAACACGGCCACTAAGGTCTTCGATCAGATAACTAACAAGTGGCTTGATCAATCGTCCGTCGTCACCTTCGGTCATCGGCAGTCCTGCGTCCACCCAAACGCTATCAGTCCGGCCGTCACCGTTGTTATCGACGTCCCAATCGGGCAAGCCGTCGCCGTTCATGTCCTGGCCAGCCAAGGCACGGGCTAAGTTCAAAATCTGGTCAACCGTAACCGTTGAAAAGTTAATTTCTTCGCCCAAGATGCCCTGATTACCACCGCTAAACTCGCTGTAATCCAATTGCAGCACACCCGGCCCCCGACCGTTCGCTGGCATCGCTGGGTCATTGCTAAAAGTCAGCGGACGAAGGGTTGCGCGTTGAATCGCACGTAGCAATTGTTGACGCTCGATCAACGACAGCGAACTCAAATCAGCCGATTGATTCAACAACCAATGTAAAATCCCAGGCCGCACGAACGACGGGGCGGGGGCACCAAGCGATGGATCGTTGGGAAAATAACTGAGCCACCAATTTTGGTCATCCGGTGCGTCGTAGCCTTCGTCAACATCGCCAGCGGGAAGATCTTGTAAGTACCCCGCAACCACCGACCCGACATTCCCTGCATCGCGACGATAAAGGGCGTAGTGACCTTGCAGCGGTACCGGGATATCGGCACCCGTTCCGCTTCCAGCAAACGCACTACCACTTTTAACCTGAGCAGTGGATGGATTGACCGAACTTGGGTTTAGCAGGGTGCTGACGGTTTCGTTTAGGTTCATCGTCGGCGTGCCGCCCGATGCCGCAAGTGCTCCGTTTCGTTGCACGTCCCAACCCAAACCCGGACCGTTCATAATCTTGCCGTTAATGTAAAACGTGGAAAGAGGCGTTCCACCGGAAGCGTAAAACAATACTGAAATTGGCGCGTATTCAGAATCGGACGTGGGCAGCAATGACTTTGCAACCCATTCAGCAAGCGTGTGCGTTTCCGCCAATGAATCAACTTCGATCTCACGTTGCAGATGCGGACGTAGATCCAAAATCAACTGGCCGCTCAATAGCTCTCGATTGTTCGCGGGCGTTGGTGCCAAATGGTTACCGAAATAACGGATGACCTTCATCGACAAACCCGCTAATGGACCAGAGTCGAAGGTCAAAATCCGGCCGGTCAATTCATCGTCGGTATCAAAAACAGGCGTTGGATTAGCCGGATAAATACGCTCAGTAGAACTAGCGTTATCGACGCGCTGATTGGGATAAGTCGCGGCTGTATGCAGTTCGGTTGGGATGCGAACAAAATCGTTGATCAACACCTTCGGTGCGACCGCCGGATTTGCAAAGTTAGCCGCAGGCGTAAGCGCTCCCTCGATCGCATCTCGCATTCCGTACAAATCGCCCAACAGGTCATGCCCCCAAAGCGACGAATCTGGACCGTCGGCACCCACCAATAGCCGGGACAAAGCGTCGGTACGCAGTTGATCGCCATCAAACGCACTGGTTTCAATGCGGCTCATGTTGAAAGCCGCTGATCGCTGACGTGCGGTGAACACCAAGTACGACACCGCCAAGATGCTAAAGAGCGTCAGCATCCCCAACACAACCAACAGGATGATGCCACGCTGATGCGGTCGACGACGCCGTGGAACCCATGTGGCCCAGCGCAAGGTGACCTTGCGTTCTGCGGGTTGAACTTCCGCCGCCGAATTTTGCGTTTTATTGAACATGCCAGCTGGATTGTGAATGCCCGACCCGACCGCAGAGCGTTCGGCCACAATTGGCATCGGTTTAAATGGAGTCATGGCAGTTTCTCCCGCGTGGATAGCGAGTGAGTGATACAGAAGAGAAGAGGGGGCAAAGCACAAGGCTTCAAAGATCAGTAGTTCAATGCGTCAATTCAAACGGACTTCGGATTCGATTACCGATACCGCGCCTTCGACGATTGTCATGAAGGTGTCGTCGATGGGTGATATGTTGGTTCCAGC
>CAYVAN010000188.1:0-1046 GCA_964449225.1 uncultured Rhodopirellula sp. | reverse complement strand
CCGGTTCATCCTGAAACGCCCAATCAGGTCCGGCCAATGAAACTCGTCTTGACCAAACCGCTTGGTTGCCCGCGGGCCAGCTTGACATCGTTAAGTCGGCCGGTGTAACGGCCTCGCCAACGCTTAACACTCGGAACCATCGGTGCACCGCTGGACGCGGAACGCCGGGAACACCGTCCGCCCTTAATCGAGGTGGTCCAGTGAGGTATCCATGCGGTTGCCGCGACAGCATCACCCAGCTATCAGATTCAATATCATTGCTAATCGCTTGCGATCCATACACGGTCACTTCGCCACCAGCCCCGCCGTTGAAACCAATCACCGAACTCGGATCGATCCAAGCAATACGTTCCGCTGTTGGATTATCATCCGCGTCGTTGATCGTGTAGGCAGCCCTGCTTAGAGCGGTTGGGTCTCCGTTGCGTCTTGGCACCGGAGCCACGCGTTTCCGCACCACCACGATCGATTGACGGAATGAATCGCCACCATCAAACGCAGGCACCAAAGTCGCAAACCAGGTGTAATCACTAGCAGGATCGCGGCCGGTATCCACCAAATTGGTTCCCACAAACGAACGTTCCGTCTGCACACCGTTGGGTTGGTCACGGTGCGCGCCTGCAACCTTGGACAAACCACCACCGCCACCAAAGATTCGATTGGTAATCGGCGAAGGCATTAATTGAAACCGACGCATGACCGGGGTGCTGGGATACAACGGCGACCTCAACGTTGCACGATACATTCGCGGTGACATCGGCCACGCCCGCGTCAACGTCGAAGCGTTTGGCCCCGCGTTCGTACCGATCGCTCCATTGGGTGGACTTAAAACGTTGTACCGTTCGTTGAAGTATGGAAATCGGCTGTAGTTAAATGCCGAATCACCGGTGTTGTGCGCAGTGAAAGGACTCAACGCGTTGGGATTGTTCACGTAATCCGCTGGTGCAGACGAAAGCATTGCCAAGTCGGGCAGTCCAAACGGATCGATGCAAATGCCAGAAGTTAAGCCCGACGCGGCAGGCATGTGAACGTAGCCCGGTGATTCAAGC
>CAYVAN010000187.1:0-9132 GCA_964449225.1 uncultured Rhodopirellula sp. | reverse complement strand
ATCCGCAGCGTTCAGCGTCCGAAGCCGATGCTGAAACTGCTTCCACGCCCGTAACCGTATCCATAACCTCCGCGATACGCGCCGTACCTGCCGATGCTGGAATAAGCAGGCGCTCTGTATCCGAACGATTGTGGTGATCGATACACCGGTGAATAGTAACCGTAACCACGTGATCGACGACCATAACCACCGTAGTAGCTCGATCCAACAAGTGCTTTCTTATACTTCAGCGCCTTGAGCGCGGCGGGTGAGATGGCCTCGGCGTTGCTGGTTAACGATAGGCTGCCAAAGACGACGACCGCGGCGAGCAGTGAAAGTCTTGTAAAACGCGACATGATTGAATCTCCAGTGCGAAAGTTTGAAGGTGGCATCGTTCGTTCGATGACTTGGTTTGACGACTTCGCTTGTCTGACGCGATTCAAAGACCTTTGCTTACTGAATCTTCGAGGTATATCAACAGGGCCGATCACTTTTCCAAGCTGGGGTGCCCTTTAGCGGAATGGCGCGAGCCCAATACCGCTAATTTGTGTACGCTGTTGCAACCAACTATTTCCACTGATGAGAGTTTTTTATGTTTCGAATTCTTTCCCTTGCTGGCGGCGGATTGCGTGGCGCTTTCGCCATTGGGTTTCTAGCGGAACTAGAAAAACGTATCGACGGTAACCTTTGGGACTATTTTGATCTCATTGCCGGAACCTCCACCGGTGCAATCACTGCATCAGCCCTGTGCCGGGGTACGACTGCGGCCGAATTGCAGGCGTTTTACGAAAAGCACGCCGCCAAAATTTTTCATCCACGCCCGCCACTGACGCCGCGAAAAGCCATCGCACCGCTCTACCCGATCGCGCGGCGATTGATCCGAGGTCGCATCGGTCGAAACCTGGATCACTTCTTTGGATCGCGGTATTGTCCCCAGATGCTTGAAGCTTCGATGGTCGAAGGCTTTGGCGATGAAACCATGGCCGATGTCCAACTCTCTCGCTTGATCATTCCGGCCGTGAATTTGACCGACGGTGTGACATGCGTTTTTCGATCGCCGCATTTGCCTTTCGATCTGGTTGAATATGACTGGAAGATCAAAGACATCATCCTTGCCGCCTGCGCCGCACCGACATACTTTCCGCACAAGACGATGCCCGATGGCAAAGACTACGCCGACGGCGGTTTGTGGGCTGTCGATCCCGGTGTAGTGGCACTTTCCGAGGCAGCACGCGTCCTGCGTTGCCGAGACGGGCACTGCGATTGGGAAGACAGCGGAACATCGTTTGATTTTGGCGAAGTCCACATGCTTTCCTTGGGCACCGGTCGGGCGACCTATTCACTGGCGGCTCCGGGCAGCGACGCGGGAATGCTGTTCTGGTCAAAGCACGTCGCCGACGTGATGGGGATCTCACAAGTTCAAGGCACCCAATTTCCGCTGCGAATTGTGCTGGGTGATCGTTACAAACAATTCGATTTCGACCTCAAAGATCCCTCGTGGACGCTAGACAATGTTGAAATGACGCCGGCTCTCTTTGACATCGGACGCAAGACCGGGCAAGAAGCTTACGCTCCGTTGAAAGATGTATTCTTCCAAGACCAACGAACCTAGCAGCATTGGCATTAGCCCAATCGAATTTAGGTTTGAGCCATTTTTTAAGGCAGGCTGTCTCGTCATACGGCCGATCGGCATTACGAACGCACTAGTGCGCCTCTAGCCAGTTTTTGCCCACGCCCATTTCAATTTCGATCGGCACCTTCATTTCCAGCGTGTTTTTCATCGCCTGCTCGATCACGGGCATCACGGTTTCTTGTTCAGACTTTCGCATGTCAAAGACAATCTCATCGTGAACCGTTAGCACCATTTTCGTTTTGAAATTTCCATCGGAAAGCGCGTCGTGAACTCGGATCATCGCCAGCTTTAACATGTCTGCGGCGGTTCCCTGGATGGGACTGTTCATCGCCAAACGTTCAGCGGCCTGAACGCTGCCTCGGCTTCGCGAATTAATGTCACGCAAATATCTTCGACGCCCCGTTTGGGTCGCAACGTAACCGTGTTCTTTGGCAAAAGCGATTGTGCGATCAATGTAATCTTGCACGCCGGGATATTTTTCGAAGTAGTTATTGATCAGCTCGGATGCCTCGGCACGCGGAATGTTCAAACGTTGCTGAAGACCAAACGCAGAAATCCCATAGATAATTCCAAAGTTCACGGTTTTTGCCTTCGCTCGCATTTCACGCGTGACCTCTTCGACGTCCACCTTGTAAACCTTGGCCGCTGTCACGGTATGGATGTCTTCGCCACTGGCAAAGGCTTCCATCATTCCTTCATCACCGCTCAATTCCGCCATTACTCTCAACTCAATCTGCGAGTAATCCGCACTAAGGATCAAATGGTCGTCATCGCGAGGAACGAATGCGGCACGGATTTCACGGCCACGTTGTTTGCGAACCGGAATGGTTTGCAAATTGGGGTCCGTCGATTGCATCCGGCCGGTTGCGGTCCAAGTTTGACTGTAATGAGTATGGACGTGTTTTGTTTTCTCGTTGACGGCGAGCGGAAGCTGGTCAACGTAGGTCGATTTCAACTTGCGAGCATTTCGGTAGTCCAACACATCCGCGATGATCGAATGCTTGCCCGCGAGTCGTTCAAGTTCGGCTTCGCGGGTTGAGTACTGTCCGGTCGCAGTCTTCTTGGGGTTCTCTTCCAGTTCCAATTCATCAAAGAGCACCACGCCCAATTGCTTTGGCGAATCGACATTGAATTCGTGCCCCGCTGCGGAGAAAATTCTTGCTTGAAGATCAGCGATCTCTTTTTCCAGAACAACGGAATAGGCGGCAAGGGCATCGGTGTCCAAACGAATCCCTTCAAATTCCATATCGACCAGAACGGGAATCAGCGGGCATTCGACTTCGTAACAAACCTTGCTTACCCCGCGTTCTTCGATGTCAGGTATCAGAGCGGCAGCGACTTGCAGGGTTACGTCCGCGTCTTCGCAGGCGTAGTTCACCAAATCAATTAACGGCACATCTCGCATGTTTTTCTGCGGCGGATCCTTGGCCGTCTTTGGTTTCGGTCCAATCAAATTGGACGTCGCGATCGGCTTGTATCCCAAATACAAAGTCGACAAATAGTCCAAACCATGCCGCATCTCGGGTTCTTTCATCGAATGCGCAAGCATCGTGTCAAACAATTCACCACGCACTTCGATTCCATGCCATTTCAACAGTGACATGTCGTACTTTAAATTGTGACCAATCTTCTTGATTGATTCCGATTCAAAGACGGGCCGAAATTGATTTAGAATCGCAGCGCACTGATCTGCATCTTCAGCAATGACGACGTAGTAAGCTTCGTGTGGTTTGACCGCAAATGAAATCCCAAGCGGAGCGGCAACCCGTGGGTCCAAGCCAGTTGTTTCAGTATCAAAACAAAAACTCTTTTGCTGCAACAGCAGCTCGACCAACGATTGACGTTCCGTTTCGGTTTGAACGGTGTGATAGTTGTGTTTGACGTCCGCAATCGTTTTCTCATCCACTGGATCGTCGAACAGAGTCGCCTGAATTTCGGTTTCCCGCTTTTCGCGGATCACTGCCGCACGATTGGATGCGGAAGAGAATGACTTGCCAAATATCTTTTTGCCAAGCGAATCAAATTCCAGCTCCATGAACAGTTCTTTCAGTTCCTTCGTTTCGTTTTGCTGGCGTTTGAACGATTCAATGGTCAAATCATGTGGAACATCCAACTGGATTGTGACAAGCCTTTTCGACAGCAGCGCTAGGTCAACGTTCTCTTCAACTCGTTCGCGTTGTTTACCTTTCAATTCCGATGAATGTTCAATCAGCGATTCAATGGTGCCATACTTTGCAATCAACTTCTGCGCGGTCTTGGGACCGATGCCGGGGATGCCCGGAATGTTGTCGCTGCTGTCTCCCATCAGTCCCAGGATATCGATCACCTGATCAACTCGTTCGATTTCCCATTTTGCTAACACCTCGGGAATGCCGATCAACTCGACTTCGCCGCCTTTTCGTCCCGGCTTGTAGATCAGCACGTCGTCGCGGACCAGTTGGTGATAATCTTTATCGGGTGTCACCATCAGCGTTCGGAAGCCCTGGTCGGCCGCTTGCAACGCGAGCGTTCCGATGACGTCGTCGGCTTCGTAGCCGGGCATTTTAATGACTGGAATCTGCATCGCGGTGAAGAGCCGGTCTATGTATGGCTGTTGCGCCTGCATGTCCTCGGGCATCACATCGCGTTGAGCTTTGTACTGAGGATAATCGATGTGCCGTTGAGTCGGTTCGCGAGTGTCAAAGGCGACCGCGATGTGCGTTGGATCCTCACGAGCGAGAATATCAAGGACCGCGTTGGTCATCCCGAACACGCCCGACGTACACAAACCACCGCTGGTGTAACGATGGCTGCGAATGAGCGCGAAGTGGGCCCGATAAAACAGCGCCATTCCATCTAATAGAAATAGCTTTTGTGATTCAGGAAACAGATTCGCGGTACTCATGGGACGCCTTCGCACTGCCGGCTCGTTTTTGCTGATAGAGCAGCATCAAACATCTTGCCGAAAACAGGTGATAAATAAACTCTGAAAAGGTTTTACACTCTTTCGAGTTCCTTGCTCACCAGTCCATCCGCATCTTCGGCAGCAAATCCGTTTATTCCGGCTGGGCAGCGATAGATTGATGCCCAATAACCGTGATCCGTCGGACTGTTGACCGATTTGCTCTCGCTTAGCCATCGGTGTGTTTGCCTAGAAAACAACCGTATCCAACGCCCAAACGGCAGGACCGATCACTTTTTCAATTTGGTGTGTCATCCGCAGGTAGCGATCGCCGCGTAGGCGTTCGGTTTCCCTGCAATCGCCGAAGCTCTACGCGAGCTTCGCTACGGCGATACGGTCTCCAGCTAGAAAAGATGATTTACTCTGCGCCCATACGGCTGATCAAGCGATTGATCTCTCGTTAGGCTACGAAACTGCAAACCATTTTTCCCGCAATAGTTTGACCTGCTGGATTCGCTCGGCTCGCCCGAACGGTTTTTCCATCAATTGCGTCGCATCATCCAGCCGAGACAACCGGGTATCGGATTCAGAAATGGACGTGGAATAAATCACAACAGGCAGGTTTTTCAAACGTTCGTCGGAACGAATTTCCAACAAGGTTTGATATCCGTCTTTCCACGGCATGTTTAGATCTAAAAAGACGACGTCTGGCAAATTCAATGTCTCGGAATTTGCAAGGTTCAACAAGGCATCGATTGCATCGATTCCGCTATCGAGTGTCTGTATTCTGACAGTCCCGTCGGATGCCGCAGAAAGTTGACGTGACAAAATCAATAAATCTGACTCTTCGTCATCAGCGATCATCACGAACTTTGATGAAGGACAATTCATCGCATCGGGTTGATCCCATTGACAAGACGCGTCTTGAGGTGACGCTGCTGGCGTTCGATTTTGTCCCTGATCCGATTTTGAGGTTTGCTCCACGCAATCGACTCGCCCACCCTTCGCATCCTCGATCATTTCAATCGAGACTTCGATTGCTTGGTCAACTGACTCAATACTCGTTGGCCCGAGAAGTTCATTGACACCCTGAATCCAATCTTCGATTACTTCGCGGGAGATTTCAGACTTAATCACAAAATCACGAATCGAAAAACGCTCTTTCACTTCAGGCAATTGTTGAAGTGGAACGCCACTGGTCACAAACAGGGGTACGTCGGGAACCCTTTCACGAAACGACTCGACTGTTTCGATCCCCTTCGTCATCACCAAACGCAGGTCGATCAGCACCATCGCGATGGGATGCTGGCGACAAACCGCGATACCTTGATCGACGCTTTCCGCTTCATGCGTTGCGATATCTGCATCGAGCTTCGATGCGATTCGTTTGACTATCAAACGGTCGACCGGATCGTCGTCGATAATCAGGAAATGACATGACATGGAAGGAAGACCTTGCAATCACAGCGATTAACGTCACTGGAACGTGGACGCGCAGTTCAACAAGCACCGGCTAATCAGAAATCACTGCGTCATTAAAGAATTGCACCCACTAGACGTTTTTATGAAATATCTAGACAAGAATCAGTGTCAGAGCGAGCACTTGAAACCGGCGAAGCCGCACAAACCGGACAGACCAACGAAACCGCCTTCTTTCGCAAGAGAAACCAAACGGCAAACAGGACCGACGCTTGAACTGTGGTAGCTTTTGGGGTCGGGGCAAACGACAACTCGTTCCGTAATGATCTAACCCAAAGACTGAAAATGGCATCCTCGAAAATCCTTATTGTTGACGACTCTCGTTTGTCACGTCGCCGATTTTTAGCTCAACCACTTCGTGACGCTGGGTACGAGGTTGTTGAAGCGGCTGATGGTCAAGAAGGCCTAGCAATGTACAACGAACATCAACCCGATGTCATTGTTTCGGACCTTCTGATGCCAGTGATGGATGGGTTCGAGTTTCTGGCCGCCTTGAACGAACAGGGCTCAACTTGCCCAGCAATCGTGGCAAGCGCGGACATCCAAGAAACAACACGATCGAAGGTAGAAGAGCTAGGGGCATTTGGATTCTTGAACAAACCCTATAAGAGCGATGAGCTACTAGCAGTTGTTGATCAAGCAATTCAATCAAGTCTAACAGTGAACTGAATCGATGATTCTTAACGAAGATACAGTCGACGCACTCAACGAAATCGTTAACATTGGCGTTGGTAAGGCTGCTGGTTCGCTCAGTGAGTTAATCGGTGCTCACATCCAACTTCGTGTTCCCGAAGTTCGCTTGGTGGAGAATGCGGAAGCTGAACTTGAATGCGGTGCCGGTATTTCTGTCGTCCAAGGTTTTCAGGGAAGTGTCTCTGGAAATGCCTTGTTGGTCTTTCCAGATAATTCAGGCGAAAAGCTTGCTCGATTGCTCGGCGGTTACGAACCGGATGAGGCCGTTTCGGAATTTGAACTTTCTGGGATTCTTTCAGAGATCGGCAACATCGTTCTCAATGGAGTCCTTGGCTCATTAGCCAACGCGATCGAAGTAGATTTGACCTACCGAGTTCCGGAATTCTATCTGCAAGAGTCCCTGCTGGGTTTGATCAAAGCTTGCGACGAAGACAAACCGAAAATAGGCCCGGTGCTGATCGCCGACACTGAATTCACAGCCGACTCGGCAGACATTCGCGGATCTGTCGTGATTGCGTTCCACCTTGGGGCACTACCGAATCTTCTTGCTCACCTCGAAGCAATGTTCGATTGTGCACCCGAATGATTGACCTAGATTCTACGACCGGAAAGAACTTGTCGTCAGACCAACGTTCGATTCTAGACATGTTGCCCGTTGGTGCGATGATCATCAGCCGTGACATGGAAATTCAATTTTGGAATCAGGCGTTAGCGGATTGGTCAGGGATACCATCGAGTTTGGCTTTGGGGCAAAACTTGATCCGTCTGTTCCCAAATGTTGGCGAAGGACGCTATCTGTCGCGTCTAACACAAGTGTTTGACCATGGATTGCCGGTTAAATTTTCGGCTTCTTTCCACAACCACTTTCTGCTGTTGCCCGCTCGTCACGGACTCAATTGCGAATGGATGATTCAGCAAACTGATGTTCGTCGCATGCCAGAGAATGCAGACGAAGCGCTCGTCACCATTCAAGATGTCTCGCACCAGCATGTTCAACTGGCTCAGCTAAAGGCAGAACGCATGGATCTTGTCCACACGCGTGATGCCTTGACTCAGTCCAACGAGAAACTAAAAGTTCGCAACCAAGAATTGGACGAATTCAACTACGTTGCCAGCCATGATCTGCAAGAGCCACTGCGAAAGATTTCAACGTTTACGCAGTTCCTAGAAGACGACTTAAGCGAAACCGACCTAAGCGACGATTGCGTTCAGTACTTGCAGTACATTCAGAACTCAGCCGAACGCATGCGTTCGCTCGTTCGCGACTTGCTGTCGCTATCGCAAACCGGCACACAAACCCTTTGCAGAAAGCCCATTGATCTTGATGCAATGGTTGACGTCATCCTCAGTGACCTGCAAATTCGGATCCAGGAAACGTCGGCGGTCATTGTCAAGGAATCATTGCCAACCGTTTTGGGCGACTCACGAATGTTGTCGCAGCTGTTACAAAACCTGATCGCGAATGCACTAAAGTTCATCGGCGATGCAACACCCGAGATTCACATCACCGGACAAGAGCGTTCGAGAGAATGGATTATCAGCGTCGAAGACAATGGGATCGGAATAAAGCCGGAATTTGCAGAGCAAATCTTCAAACCCTTTAAACGTTTGCACGCAACTCAAAAGTATGCGGGAACCGGCATCGGATTAGCGATTTGCAAAAAAGCCGTTGCCCGACACGGCGGTAGAATTTGGATCGATGGAAACGAGAAATCTGGTAGCAGCTTTCGTTTCACGATTCCCAAGGATGAATGGCGTTCGAGCTAAGCTTTTGTATTTGTCCTACAAAAACCGTCGTTTCAAAATGCGACTGAAACGCTAGTCCAACTTTGACATTCCCGCTTGGGGATGCACTCGGCGAACCAAGTGCTTGATCGATTCCTTCATTGGAACTTGCTTGACAAGCTTCGTCGCCGCGTGGACCGCGCGACGCCACGTTCGATATCGACCCGAGGTGCTGACGCATCCGTGCGACACCAGGGTAATCGTATCGGTCTGTTTACGCTTATAGGGCTGTTCGCCGTAGCCCATATCGATGCAATGAATCCCCGCATCGGTCGAAGCACGGACGATGGATTTGAAGAGTGCCGTCCCCGGGGAATAGCAAGCGAATTTTGGATCGTAAGCGGGAAACCAATAATGCAATAGCCCCGATTCAACCATGCCATAGTGCATCGCGACCACTTCCTCACCCGCCCGCAATACCGACAACACCCCGCGCGTCGGGGTAACCGCCATCTGCACCGGAGGCTTTTCGTGCATCAAGTACATCAAAGTCCTTGTCCAATGGGGTTTGAACAGGTCCAAAATGTTGGTGCGTTGATACTGATTACTTTTCCACTGAATCGCTTGTTCAAGCAGTGCTGGATCGCGGCAATCCAGTTCCAGCGTCACCGGACCAATTTCACGCTGCATTTTGCGTGTCTTTTGTTCTTGCCGACGAATCGTTCCATGATCAGATTCGAGC
>CAYVAN010000186.1:0-9149 GCA_964449225.1 uncultured Rhodopirellula sp. | reverse complement strand
AACCCACGAATAAAGGATTTGCAATCCTTCGCCTTAGCCACTTGGCCACGTCGCCCTCACGGTCCGATTGAAATCGCGAACGAATCCAGTTCGACCAGGTGATTCGCGAAAGTTAGAGAAACTTTGCTGAACAGTCAAGATCCAAGGAAAGTTACTTTCCTAGCCGAAACTGATGATTCTCGCGAATACGACGTTGTTATCGTCTAAACCCAGCGAAGACTTTACTTACAACAGAAAAGTTTTTTGGTGCTTCCTGGTCGATCGCCAAGTCAATACGAACCGAGCTCTCTTTTTTTAACGCCGGACAACAGCTGTGAAAGTGCGACCCTCAGTTCTCGAACCTTCAACGGAAGTGCCAGCAATTTGCGATTCGGACCTCTGGTCGCGGCTGCGATAACGCTGGTCTGACGTCGATCGACTAGTAAAATGCTAGGCATCTTCGCGGTGTGTTCGTCGCTGGCACATTTGTTGAAAGCCTCCACTGCCAGACTTCCAAGTTCAGCGGCTCCAAAAATCACACAGTCCGCTGGCGGATCATCGATGGGTGAAAAGCGGTTCAAGGCCCTATTGGGATCTGAAATCACTAGGACGCGATATCCGCGTGCCTTCAGTCGTTCGCGAATTGCATTTTGCAGCCCCGTTGGTAACGACTTCTTCGTCATCTTGATGCGGAGCCATCGGCATGTTGTTGTCGTGGTTCACTCGAACCGGTTTGCCGGATGCCAATATCTGCATCGCCTTTTTGACCTCTGCTGCCAGAGCCGCCGCCGATTGAATTCGATTTTCTGGGTTAAATGCCATTGCCTTCAATACGACTTGGCTGACGATCCCAGGCACATCGGGCACGCGTTCATGCAGCGGTACAATTTCTTGGAATCGAGACACGTTTAGCCGCGCAAGTCTGTCTCGTGTTTCGCTTAGAGCTGGTGTTCCAGCGACCATGTGATAGAGCATGTTGCCCGCAAAGTAGACATCGCTACGTGGGTCGTCCTTGCGAACCCCCGTCCCCCGTTCCAAGGCGGCATAGTCGATCGCGCGAGCGTTGGGACAATCCGCCATCTTATCCGGATTCGCTCGGTCGGTAAGCGCCGCCAAGCCAAAGTCGACCAACTTGGCTTTGCCGTCGGATGAAATCAGCACGTTTGACAGCTTCAAATCACGGTGTGCGATTCCAAGACTGGCCGCATGCTTTAACCCCGATGCAATTTCAAACATCAAGCGCAATGACAAGTCAGGTGGCAATTTACCGCGGATCCTTACCAGTTCTCGCAGCGTCTGTCCTTCGACAAACTCCATCACCAAAAACGGAGTGCGAATGTCTGGAATCACATCTAAAATCGTGACGATGTTTGGATGCCGCAGCTTTAGTCCCATGCGGCCTTCACGCAGAAACTGCTCCATCTCCTTCGCTTCATCACGGAACCGTTTGCGAAGAACCTTGACTGCATAAACGACGCCATCTTTCTCGGCCCGATAGACCCTGGCAAATGTTCCCGCACCGATCAGGTACTGGACCTTGTAGTCGCCGTAGAAAAAACCAACCCGATCGCCTTTTAAGATTTTGTCGGTTTGCAACGTGGTGACGATGCCATGGCGTTGGGCAGCTTTGATAACGTCGTCTAACGAATGGTCACCGACGCCAAGTTGGTTGATCGCATGGTCAACCACTCGTTGCTCGGCTAGGCCAAGTTCAACGATCCGCTGGGTGAACGTCTGTGGAGTCAGGTCCGACATCAATAATCAGAAAGTACTAAGAACGCCTAGATTGAGTCCGCTTCAGTCTACACAGAATCAACGTTCAACGTGCCTCGTTCAGGCTCAATACACGACGGTTGCACTTTTTCCGCTACTGGTCAAGCAAAATGGCCTCACGACCGCTACGAGTCCCCAGGGCATGCCAGATGCTCAGGTCGATCGAATCACTGACTGAGGAAACACTGCCATCGAGCTTTGCCACTTGGACCAAACCGACGTGGTGGCTTCGCGATGTGATGATGGCGTAGGTGGGATTGCCGGCGATGCCATCTTTTCCTTCCTGCCAGGAATTGAAATCCATTTCCTCGAAGACCTGCACACCATCGGAATAGAGAACTTTGCTGTTGGGAGCCAGAGTCACCGTGAACCCGGTGTGGTGAACTCGCCCGTCAGGCCATTCGGTATGACCCGTGTTTTTAAATTGAGCCCCGCTGGCGACCGCGACTTCTGCTTCGCTTTGGTTCGACGGCATGGCAGTGGTCGCAGGGCCGCCGTTTCGACGGTACGGAGTCCAAGCTTTCACTTCGGCTGCGAAGAGCGTTTGGCTGGTGCCGTCTAAGCAATCACGAAAACTCAAAAAAGAATTGGGATAGAACATGCCATCACCACCTCTGCGAGACGCTGGATCAAAGACAAACCAGCGACCAAAATTAAACCCGTAATTGGTGGGGTAAAGCGACGGTCGACCATCGTCAAAGGTTCGGATCTGATCCGAACCGGGGTCACTGGGGCAAGCAAATGCAGGAATCTTGAGCCCATCAATGGATGATTGATCGTCCCAAGCCAACGACAGATCGACGTTCTCGTAAACGCTACCCTGTTCCAAGAATGGCAAGATTCGTCCATGGACGCCCCACGATCCGTTGTTACCAGTGCTGGTGACGGTGAGATCAAGAATCGCTGATGGAGGAAATTTCCTAAATGCACTCTGGTAATTATGACTGGCCAGCACAACCTGTTTCAAGTTGTTACTGCACTGCATCCGGCGTGCGGCTTCGCGAGCGGATTGGACGGCTGGCAACAACAGTCCGATAAGCACACCGATGATGGCGATCACAACCAGGAGTTCAACGAGAGTGAAGGCGTTACGCTTGACTGGCATCCAAGTTGTTCCTTTTCGTAAATGATTCTTACGACGTGAATTCATATCAGCTTTGAACTTTAGTTTAGTCCGGAACACAGCCTGGAAGGCTATGCCACTTTTAGATCACATTCTTGGGACAACGCCGACGCCCAGTAAACCTAATCCTAGTTGCAAAACTCGACCGGTCAGCGCCACCAATGCGAGTCGCGTTGCCTGAATCGCTTCGGACTCTGCTTTGAGCACGTGACAACTGTCGTTGAAACGCGAGTAAACTCTTGCCGTGTCAAGCAGGTAATCGACCAGAGCGTTGGGTGCGTAGTCTTTATGAACCGCCAAAAGCGCTTCCTCGAACCGCAATAGGCTTAGTGCTAAGGTTCGCTCGGCGACATGCGAAAAAGACAAACCGTGATTATTGATCATTTCGATCACGTCACTTTCGGCTTTCTCTGCACGTTGCAAGATCGCTTGGGTTCGGGCGTAAGAGTATTGGACGTAGGTGGATGTGTTGCCTTCCAGTGCAACCATCTTGTCCAAGTTAAATCGATAGTCGCTGGTTCGATGATGGCCCAAGTCGGCAAACTTGATCGCACCAATGCCGACGGTTTCGGCCACCATTTCTTGTTCAGCGACCTCCATCGGCGGATCAAAGTTTTCGAGTCGCTGTGGATCACAAACGACGGCGCGGGCACGATCCACTGCATCGTCGAGCAAGCTTTCCAGGCCGATCAGGGAACCGCTGCGGGTTTTCATTGGCTTGCCATCTTCGCCCAAAACGGTGCCAAAATTGACGTGAACAAGCTTGACTTCCGAAAGACCAAATTCGCCTGCAACCGCAAAGATCTTTTCGAAGTGCTCACTTTGCCGAGAATCGACAACATACAAAATTTCCGCAGGATTGAATTCGTCCAATCGATATCGAAGCGTCGCCAAGTCGGTCGTCGCATACAAGTATGCACCGTCCTGCTTGCGGACAATCATGGGTGCGTCAAAGCCATCCAGGAAAACGCACACCGCGCCATCGCTGGTGGAAGCGAGCCCCTTGTCTTGAAGTTGTTCCACCACGCCGCCAAGCATTGAATGGTAAAAACTTTCGCCAAGTGTGTGGTCAAATTCAACGTCCAAACGATCGTAGACGCGATTGATTTCGTCCTTGCAATAAGGCAAGAACTTTTTCCAAAGCTCCAAGTTTTCCGTATCGCCCTGGTGCAACTTGGCTGTTTCCTGAAGCACTGCTTTGTCGATGTCTGGATGTGCCGCCACGTCAGATGCCGATTGCGGATCAGCTTCGACGCCAGCGATCTTGTCCCGTAGTGAAGCTAATTCAGACTGCAATGATTCAACACGGCGATTCGCAGACGCAATGGACTTTTTCAGTTTCTTTGCAGCCTTGGCATCAGAAGGATCAGCGGTTTGCGACGACAAGTCCGCCGCATCCGAGCGTGCTGTTTCGATCGCCTGTTCGACGTCCGGCACTCGGGCCGCTGCTTTTCGATACTCAATCAATCCGTTGACGCGGCGATACAGCTTCGACAATTCGGGAACCGGATCTTTGGCAACGATATCTGGATCACCAAAATGTTTATATCCATAGATGATAATTCCGAACTGAGTGCCCCAGTCACCCAAGTGGTTGTCGGTGATCGTTTGGTAGCCCAGGAACTTTAAAGTTCGAGCAAGAGAGTCTCCAATGACCGTGCTGCGGATGTGCCCGACGTGCATCGGCTTGGCAACGTTGGGTGACGAAAAATCGATCACGATCGGGGCAGTGCTATCGGTTTTGCCAACGCCACAGCGAGCGTCGCCGAGCAACCCGCGAATTTGATCGGCCAGGAAAGAATCCTTTACCTTTAGGTTGATGAAACCTGGGCCAGCGATTTCCGGTGCTTCGCAAACATCGCCGATCACCACTGCGTCAACCACCGCCTGGGCGACTTCACGTGGTGGCTTGCCAATTTTCTTCGACAGCGGCATCGCCAAGTTGGCCTGATAATCACCATGCTTAGGATCGGTCGTGGGGCGAATCATCGACGCGAAGGATTCAGGCGAATCCGTTAGCGGCTTGAGAGCTTCTAGGAACCGGTCTTGCAAAAGTTGGGTGAAGTGCATGAGAGATTTCGGCTACTGATACTTGGAATGACTGGGGCCGCCGATGATGTCGTTGGCCCCGCCCAGGATTCAGGATGATCAACTGAACCCTGGTGGGATTACGAGATCAACTAGGTTGGTGGCCACCAGGATAAGGGAGGGTTGGTTCACGACGGATTGGGCTAAGCGGGGTCGCCAGAATCATTTTTTAAGCTGGGACGTTGCTCTAAACCAAGTTCGGTTAGTGGAACTGCTTTGCCGTCCGCCCAGAGTGATTCGAGGTCATAGTATTCACGCGTTTCTTCATCGAACAAGTGAATCACGACGCTGCCGTAGTCGAGAACGATCCATCGGCTTTCGTCGTAGCCTTCGATACCTAATCGCTTGTCTTCCAAGCCTTTTTCCAAAGCGTCATCAATCTGTTCGCTGATCGCGTGCAGTTGTCGACGACTGGTCCCGGTAGCGAGGACAAAGAAGTCGAACTCAGCAGACTGGGCGCAAACATCAATGACCATCACGTCGGTCCCGTTATTGTCGAGCGCGACTCGTGCAGCTTCGGTTGCCAACTTGCGACCATACTCAACACCCAACGGCCGGATCGCGCGTGACGGACTGCCCAGAGTATTGACGGGCGTATTAACGGGCGTGCTTACGGGCTTATCGGCTGCGACGCTTTGATCAGGTTGCGTGGATGCGGCTGAGTCGGCAGAAGTTTCTTGGTTGTGGCTGGATTCCACGGGAACGCTGAGGGGCTAGAAGGGGGGGCAAAGAGGCCCGTCGCATGTTGGAGACGGCCGATATCTTCCCAGAGTCTAGTAAATTTGTCGGTTCTGTCACTCACCTTGGCATTGCCCTTGGCAGAACGCTATCGTTTTGCGGACATTTCCACCCTTTCACCCGCAACAGAAGAGTCGCAAAAGATGGCCGATTGGTTAGAACCCGGAACAAAAGCGCCCGCGTTTACCCTGACAGATGATCAAGGACAAAAGGTTCGCTTGGCGGATCTGAAAGGGAAGCCCGTCGTCGTCTATTTCTATCCAAGAGACGATACGCCGGGCTGCACCAAGGAAGCCTGTGCATTCCGTGACCGCTACAGCGAACTGGAAGAACTTAGTATCCAATTGCTTGGCGTCAGCGGTGATAGTGCCGAAAGCCACACCAAGTTTCGTGAAAAGTACTCGCTACCGTTTCCATTATTGGTCGACGCCAAAAACACGATGAGCGAAAAGTACGGTGCCTACCGCGAGAAGAATATGTACGGCAAAAAGTCGATGGGAATTCAACGCAGCACGTACCTAATCGACGCCGATGGCAAAATTGCCAAAGTCTGGAAGCGGGTCAAAGTTGACGGCCATGACCAGCAAGTGATTGACGCCGTGAAAGAGCTTTTAGCTGATGGTGAATAGCTGTTAGCTCTTAGCTGGGCGTAATTTGGTCCGCTGCGTCAGGAGAGAAAAAGCTACTCGCTAATCGCTAACAGCCTTCCTCTACTTCTTCTTTGGCTTCTTGCGTTTATTGGGACGCTCAAACGTTGGTTCGGGTCCGTTGACCTGATCCTTGATCCTCTGGGCCAACGTAACCTTCGGTTTTTCGGTTGGCTTGGCGGAACCCTCCACCACGCCTTCCGGTGTCGCGAGGTCAAAGTGAGTCTTGCTGGGAATGGTTTTCTTCACCAAAACTCGTTCGCAAATCCCCCACAAGCTGCTGGTGATGAAGTACAGGCACAATCCCGCAGGTACCCGGAAAAAGAACAATCCCATCATCAACGTCATGATGCTCATCATCTTTTGCGTCATTGCGGTTTGTTCATCCGTTGCTGGCGGCATGAACAATTTTTGTTGCAACAAGAACAGAAGCACAACCACCACTGGCAAGATGTTGAAGTAAGGGCCAAGCCAACCGGTGCCACGTCCGGCAAAGTAATCCATCATCCAATCACCCCAGTAATTGAACATGTCGGGGCCAGCCAAATTGGATGCCCAATCAAGACCAGGGAATAACGGCTGTTGACGCAGTTCGATATCGACTGAAAGAGCTCGATACAGCCCGATAAAGATCGGCAACTGCAAGAACATCGGCAAACAACCCGCCATCGGATTGAAACCAACTCGTTTTTGTAGATCACGTTGCGCAGCCATCCGAGCTTGAATGTCTTCCTTATGCTTCTCCGCGATCTTCTTCAACTCAGGTGCAAGCTCTTGCATTTTCTGAGCATTCACGGCCGCCTTTCGAGAAAGCGGGAACATTGCTCCACGGACAATTACCGTCAACACGATGATTGCAACCGCATAGTTGCCAAAGAACCCAGCCAAGATATGCAACAGCCACGCCAACAAGCTAGCGAAACGAGCGAACCAGCCATAATAAACTGCATCACTGAGACCGTAATTGACCAGAACATCCGGATCCTTTGGCCCGGCGAACATTTTTAGGCTCTGCCGCATCGATCCACCCGCAGGCACGGTTGCCGTTTCGGTGTCCAGGAAGAACGACGTATTAACAGCACGTTCTTTATGCTTGGGGATGTCATCCGGGTCGACAACCAATCCGACCGCAGCTCGCTTGAAACTGGTAAACGAGGCTTCGTCTTTTGCGGGGATGTAGCCGACCGTGAAATACTGGGCATCAACGCCGATGTACTTCAAATTTCGCGAATCAGCAGTGCCATCGGGTGCGAAAATAGTCTGAAATGGCTCATCAACTTCTTTGCGAGCCCGTTTGAGCAAATTGAATCCACTGATCAATTGGTGCCCATCGGCGGCGGTGCGGTAGATAATGTCACGGGCGGCAGCACCGGACCAATTGGGGCTAATCTTGTTGCTGTACCACCAACCTTCCAACGTGACTCCGTTGGCACCTTCCAAGCGAATTGCCAAGTCCTGAGCTTTCTCGCCAAGGTTGTCGACTTGGACATCCATATCAACCGCGTAGGAACCAGGCGTGATCGTAAACGAACGCTTCAGTCGCACCGGCGATCCGCCAACGACGGCCGTTTCTTTTTCCGATAGTTCTAATTCAAATTCGATCGACTGCTGATCTTTGTCGGCGGCAACGTCGCCTGACGTCCAAACCAATTCAGTTGGATCCACTAGCTTTGGAATCGAGAGTTTGCTGGTCGGAATGCTCTTGCGATTGATCTGCGCCAGCGTCATCAAACAAGACTGACGCGACAGGTTACCTTCGATCTGATCGATGCCAGCATCGCTGGCTAAGCGAACCAAATCCAACGGATGTTCGGTCAGTGTCGCCGTGATCGCAATTGGAGTGGAAGAACCATCACGAACGACGTCCAATTTGATTTCGTCGTCAGGCTTGGATTCAAGAAGAGCGTCATCGATATCTTTTCGGCTAAGCACCGGCGTGGCGTCGACCGAAACGATAATGTCGCCGACTTTCAATCCAGCGGTATCCGCCGGGGTTCCGGGACCGATGACGTTAACCTGCACCCCGTCGATCTCGGCAGCGGGTTGGGCTGCTAGATAACCTAGATAGCCCGAACGAACATCAACGCGGTGGTATTTTAATTTGCCTTGATCATCTCGCTGAGTCAATTCAATCCGTTCAACTCCGGCACCTTCGGAATTGAGCGTCATCAGCATCAAGTATTTTGATGCCGGATCCATCGAGCCGAGGGTGATCCATTTTCCGGACTTGGGGCGAGCCGCACTGACATCGTCGGATGCGTCCGAATTGTCCGAATCGTTGGCGGAATCTTCCGGATTGGCAATGTCGTCGGGATCGGCGAGCAAATTATCCGCTTCGGCATTTTTGGCGACCGCTGCCGGACGCACCGGTGGGCCGATCAATCGCTGTAGCGAGATGTAAAGCAAAAGGAACGCCGTCGAAGCGATGAAAAAGGTGAGCAGACGACGTTCCACGAGCAGATCCGGTGGGTAAAGAAGATTGAAACTAAGGATGATGGGTGGCTTGAGTGCGTATTCTGCCCCCCAACGGTGATCTTGGGAAGCCGAAAGCAAAAACGCCGCCTTCTCGGGTGAAAAGGCGGCGTCGAGATTTGGTTGGGAGTGCTGGAAAATGGTCCCCAGTTGTCTGGCCTGCGGCAGCTGGAGCCGTCTATTAACTGGCTACTAGTCAATTGGCCGCTAGTTTATTGGCCGCTAGTCAACGGGTCGCCAGTCAATTGGGACAATTGACCTACACTTCGATCCTGCTACGGCCGCGACGCGATTTGTTCTGCGGGAATCAGCTTCATGTAGCTCATCAA
>CAYVAN010000185.1:0-9158 GCA_964449225.1 uncultured Rhodopirellula sp. | reverse complement strand
ACGCCTGTGGCCAAGGTGGGCGAGCGGTTCTGCGACGCCAACGGTCGGCCCACCGCGGAACTGTATTCAATCATCGGTCTGCTGATGATCCGGCATTTCCTAAGGATGGACCGTTCCGCAGACCCATGAAGCGGCTCTGTTTCGCACCGACATCCAATTCGCTTTGAACCTACAGCCGGGATTCGAAATCTCTCAGCGAACCATCGAACGGCACCTCAAAATCCTGCAAGACGACGAACACCTCAGCCAAGAGGTCTTCGACCGTGTCTCCGACCAGCTGCTCAGCAAACTCGAAGTAAGCGTCAAAAAACAACGACTCGATTCCACCCACAAGCAGTCAGTTGATCGCGAAGCAGGCGATGTAGGACTTTCGGCTGGGATCAAAATCATTATCCCAGCAAACCCATAAAGTTCGCCGACCGTCATCCAACGGAGGCCCCCACGTGAGACCTTCTGGCTTTTCGGCCGTTGCGGCGTCGCCTAATTCATCTTGCAAATCCATCAAATCGATTAGCAAGCGTTTCCTAACGGGTTCAATCGGATCAGCCTGAGTCAGATTGTCGCTCTTGTGCAGTGGCAACGATTCCACTTTGGAAACTTCGCTTGCGTCCCTTAGGTCAGCAAGATAGATCCGCTTGATCTTAGCTTTTTCGCCTGCTTTGCCATCTCGTTCAAGAACCAGCATACGATTCTCATCCATCGCCAGCAATTCACTGATTCCGGACCTGCGACTTGCCATCGGGTAGGCCACTTCGGCTTTCCGTTTCCCATCGCGATCGAAAGCGATCCAACGAGTGAAATCGCCGCGGCATCTTCCGTCGATCAGTTCGCCATCTTGAAGCAAGCTGCTTTGATACGAAGCCCAGACCGTTGATCCCGACGGGGTAACCGCCAAGCCTTCCAGACCTTTATTGTCAAAGCAACCAACTGCTCGATTGCTTGATTGATCGTTCTTTAGCAACTCGGCTTCTGACATTTTGCAGCGACCGCGGGATTCCGGAAGTTGCCACTGCGTTTTTAGTTGACCGTCGAAATTAAAGCACCCAATGTTGGGGCCGTACTCATCGCTGATCAACCAACCATCACCCCAACGCCGAATGCCTTCGGGGTCCATGGCGTGCCATGCTTGATTGGCAGTTCGCGAACGATCTGCAATCGCGGTCGTTTTCGAACCATCAAGTTGAACCCCATCGATCGCATGCAACAAAACGGTGGAAACCCAATCGGCTTGAATCGTTTTTCTTTCCCGTTCGACATGCAAATCAACGACCTGCATTCGGCAGGGAAACGAAACAGCTCCGTCGCCCGCGCCACGGTCAGCCAGGACTGCAAATCGATTCCCTTTTCCGGTGTACTCGATCGCTGAAAAACCACCGAGTCGGTTTGAGGGCGACTGATCTTCCAGACCACTGGTCAATCCGCTTAGGTCGACATCATTACCCGCGAATTCTACCTTGCCTATGAATTCGATCGCAATCGATTCATCTGGCTTAGCTTCAACTGATGGGCTGGCCGCGTTTGTGATTCCACAAGACAGAACCCCGGCAAGAATCATGCCGATCGTCATCTTCTTTGTTAGTGATTTTCTCATTCTTCTTCGATAACCTCCCGACCTTGCTTGGTCGCCAAACCTGCCAATAAAAGCCCATCGATACTTTGGTTCATGAATTGAACTGAACCGTCGCAGCGAAGCGACATTGCGCCGCCCGGGTGGAATGAATAGATCTCGCCATCGTTGGTTGCGTTCATGACCGCCGATCCGCGAACGTTGACATCGTACGGTGCACTCTTGTCAGTCTTGTTGGCCAAGCCAGTGATCGGGTCAGCGAAGTCCAGGCTGATGCTGTCTTGATAGTCAGCCCATCCCCAGCCTTCTTCGACAAAGAAAGTTCCTGACCAAACTTCACCCGCATCAGGGTTTTGGCCAAGCCTTCCGTTGATGTATAGCTCTGGACGACCAGCGTCTTCGACAAGCATCAACGTGTTGGACAGCCCGTCAAGAATTTCGCTCAAGCGAATGCCCCGTCCAACGACCCTGGGGTCTTTGTGATCTTTTGAATACAACGCACCTGGAAGCTCACGTTGAATCTGACCAGGCATTTCAGAGTTGTTAACCGTCCAGCAGCTGCGTCGGATGTTATTGATCGCGGCGTAATCGCTTGAACCAAAGCGTGGCGTCCCATAGTCAATGTCACGCTTTTCCATGATCTCTGGCGTCGGCATGGTTCGTTCCGCTGGCGCGGTGGGACACAAGAACGCCTGAACGTCTCGTTCGGTCGCGGGAAGATTATCCGGGTGCCACCAAGTCAAATTGGTTTGATAGTCTTCAAACAAAGCGCTCTGTTCCAGGTAAGGCAATAACATGACCTGCCATCCTGCCTCGAAGTCAGGCGTCTTGATATTGACGCGACTCGCTGGGAATCCACGGTAAACGCTGGCGTAGTTGTGCATTGCCAACCCAATCTGCTTCAAGTTGTTGCTGCAACTCATTCGCCGAGCCGCTTCGCGGGCCGCTTGCACCGCTGGCAAGAGCAATCCAACCAAAACGCCGATGATCGCGATGACCACCAACAATTCAACGAGCGTGAATGCTCTGCGATTCAGTTTTCGGTTGCTGCGAAGTCCAGCGTCGCAGTTGCCCGCGTGACAGCCAGGCATGGCTTGTCGGTTGGTTCGAAACATTTGGATTCATTCCTGTGAGTAATGGTTTCGTCGTTGAGGCCAAAATGTACGAACTTGGATCGCAAAAACGGTGAAGGTCAGGCGTCGATCCGATGAAGATTTCGTGAAGGTTTCTCACCGTCTTGGGATCGCTCTAAATCCGCCCAGGATTGGGCTCGATTTAGCGTGGTCCTCGGATGCTTGTTTGGGCGTTAGAATGCGTGAAATCCGCAGAACACTCCAAAATTCCAGGAAATTTTAATGACCGATAATCTCAAGCCCGGCACCCAGGCATTGCACGCCGGACATGCGCCCGATTCGGATACGAACAGCCGCGCGGTACCGATTTACGCGACATCAAGCTTTACATTTAACGACACCGATCATGCCGCAGCGTTATTTGGCCTGACTGAATTCGGCAACATCTACAGCCGCTTAATGAATCCCACCGTTGACGTGCTTGAAAAACGGTTGGCTGCTCTGGAAGGCGGAGTGACGGGATTGTGCTTCGCTTCAGGACAAGCAGCGATTAGCGCTGCGGTTTTGACCTTGGCCCACAGCGGCCAAAATATCGTCAGCAGCACATCGCTGTATGGCGGAACATGGACGCTGTTCACGCAAACGCTCAAACAGATGGGCATCGAAGTTCGATTCTTTGATCCTGACCATCCCGAAAAGATTCATGAATTGGTTGATGAGAACACTCGCCTTGTCTACATGGAGAGCATCGGTAATCCAAAGAACGATGTTCCCGATTTCAAAGCCATCGCCGACGCAGCCCATTCGGCTCCGCACGGATCGATCCCTGTGCTTTGTGATAACACCACGATGACGCCAATGTTGCTGAAGCCCTTCGAACATGGCATCGACATCGTGATCTACAGCACGACTAAGTTCCTAGGTGGACACGGCGTACACATTGGCGGTGCGATCATCGATAGCGGCAATTTCAAATGGGCCGACCAACCGGAAAAGTGGCCAGAATTCTGTGCTCCCTCACCGTCTTATCACGGTGCCGTCTTCGAAGAACACCTGCGTCCGATGGGCAACATTGCTTATCTGCTGCACATGCGAACGCATTGGCTGCGTGACACCGGTGCAGCGATGAGCCCGTTTGCCGCGTTCCTGTTCATTATGGGAATTGAAACCTTACATTTGCGAATGCCGCGTCACTGCGAAAACGCGTTGGCTGTCGCTAAACATTTAGAATCGCACGATGCGGTCGAATGGGTAAACTACCCTGGGCTGGAATCTCACAAGGATTACAAGCAGGGTCAGAAGTACCTGCCCAACGGACAAGGCGCAATCATGGGCTTCGGTATCAAGGGTGGCATGGAAGCGGGCAAGAAGTTCATCAATTCGTGCAAACTATGTTCGCACCTAGCTAACATCGGCGATGCAAAGACATTGGTGATTCACCCTGCCAGCACGACCCACCAACAACTGTCCGATGCCGAGCAAACTCAGGCTGGCGTGAAACCGGAATACATCCGTGTGTCGGTCGGTATCGAAGACGTCAGCGATATCATTGCTGACCTGGATCAAGCACTTGCTGCGGCGACTGCATGACCGATTCGTTTGCCAGTACCGATGACCTTCGATCGGCGACAAAGCTGCGGCACGCCAAGAGTGTTGTCTTCTCCGGTCCGATCGAACTTGAACTTGGCGGTCAATTGCCCGAGGTGACCTGCGCCTACGAAACGTGGGGAAACTTGAACGTTGATGCGTCCAATGCTGTTCTAGTATGCCATGCTATTTCCGGCGATTCGCACGCTGCCCGCCACGACGCCGACGATGATCTGGGTTGGTGGGAAGATTTAATTGGCCCTGGCAAAGCGATTGACACCGATCGTTTTTTTGTTGTCTGTCCCAACGTGCTCGGCGGATGCCGCGGCACGACGGGACCGAGCGAAATTGATCCGACGACTGACCCGCCACGTCCCTACGGTGCCGATTTTCCGCGAATCACCGTGGCAGACATGGTTAACGTCCAGCGACGTTTGGCCGACCATCTGGGAATTCAATCTTGGCGATCAGTGGTGGGTGGTTCGTTGGGCGGACACCAGGCGATGACCTGGGTAACCCGTCATCCCAAATCCGTTCGACTATGCGTCGTGATTGCCTCGTCGCCTCGGCTAACGAGTCAAGCTCTTGGATTCGATGTCATCGCTCGCAACGCGATTCAAACGGACCCGCATTTTCACGACGGCCAGTACTACGATCAACCGCAGCGGCCGGACACGGGTTTGGCGATTGCCCGAATGCTTGGCCACATTACTTACTTGTCCAGCGAGGCGATGGAGGACAAGTTTGATCCCGATCGCCACGATCCACGTCAAATTGCATCTAGCTTTGAACAGCGTTTCAGCGTTGGGTCATACCTGGCGCATCAAGGCGAAAAGTTTACCACTCGATTCGACGCCAACAGCTACGTCACGCTATCGATGGCGATGGATTTGTTTGATCTTGGTGCGAATCGCCTGCAATTGATGGAAACGTTTGACGAATCGGATGCCGATTTCTTGGTTGTAAGCTTCAGCAGCGATTGGTTGTTCACGCCACGTCAATCGCAAGACATCGTGGCGGCCCTTGCGATGCTTCACAAACGCGTGACCTACGCCGAGATCACCTCGACGTCAGGCCATGACGCATTCCTGGTCGACCAAGACATCAGACAATTTGCGCCGATCATCGAAGCCAGACTCGGCAAAATTGATTCCTCACCACCCGTACTGTCAGCGGTGGAGGAATTGATTCTTTCACAGATCCCACCGGGCGCGTCGGTTTTGGATCTTGGCTGTGGCGACGGAAGTTTGCTTGCTTCGCTGAGGGATCGAAATCATGCCGATTTGGTCGGTGTTGAAGTTGCGCAGTCCAGCATTTTGAAAGCAGCAAGTCGTGGACTCGACGTGATTGACTATGACCTGAACCACGGGCTGCCCGCGTTCATGGATAAGCAATTTGATTTTGTGATTTTGAGTGCAACGTTGCAGGCGGTGTCTAACGTCGCCGAGCTTTTTGATGAAATGCTTCGAGTTGGAAAGTTGGTAATCGTCAGTTTCCCAAACTTTGCTTACCGAACGTTGCGCGAGGCCTACGTCGAACGAGGTCGTTCGCCACGTGCGCCCGGTGAATTTAATTATTCCTGGTACGACACCCCAAACCGCCGATTCCCCAGCATCGCTGACGTGATGGATTTGTGCCGGGATAAAGAAATCGAAGTTAAGAAGGAGCTTTACTTTGATTCGGCAACCCAGAGAGAGATATCGCCCGATGATGATCCCAATTTGAACGCGGAAACGGCCATTCTGGTAATCGCCAGATAGAAATTCATTTTCTGCGAAGCTTTCCGCGAAAAGGGGCACTTAACGAGAATGGAAACGTCTAAACCGCGGAAAGAACTTGGAATCCCAATGAAATGCCTAATTCTTAAAAGGCTTATGATCGCTTCGCTCGTTGCGATGGTAGCGGTCGTATCGTCTCAGGAACCCGTTGCTCAGGAATCGACAACTCAAAACAGCCAAGGAACTTTGATGGATAAGACGTTAAATGTTCCATTAAAAACCACAGGTGGAACTCAGTGGTGGACCGACTTTGTCGATCGCAACGGCTATCGAATTCAGCAACATGCAATTACCGGCCATTGGCGATTGCTAGACGGCAATGATGTTCGTCAGGCCTGGGGAACGCGCAAGTCCTGCGAATCAAAGATGCATCAACTGTGTCCGAAATCGGATGATTCCGTTGCGAATCACACGGTCGTCTTGTTGCACGGACTGATGCGAACGCGTCACTGCATGAATCCCCTGGGCCGATTGATCGAAAAAGAACTCGGTGATCAGGATCAGGGTGAACTCAATCCCAAAGTCAAGACGATTCGTTTCTCCTACGCCAGCACCCGAGCTTCGATTGGCGATCATGCAGCCGCACTACGATCAGTGCTTGAATCGCAACCCAAGTCATCGCAGTTTAGCTTTGTCGGCCACAGCATGGGTAACATCATTGTTCGTCACTTGATCGGCGATTTGGAACGTGATGGCGACTCGAGCGAAATCCTATCGCGTTGCCGATCGATGGTGATGCTTGGGCCACCCAATCAAGGTGCCGCGATTGCTCGGCGGTTGGCCCCAACCAAGCTGTACGGCTGGATCACCGGCACGGGCGGCTTGGAACTTGGGCCACACTGGGAAACGTTTTCGTGTAACCTGGCGACACCCAGTTTTCCATTTTTGATCATCGCTGGCGACGTCTCGGCCAACACCGTACAAAACCCGCTGGTAGATGGCTCAAGCGACTTTGTGGTCAGCGTTGATGAGGCAAAACTAGATGGTGCCGAAGCACTTGAAACGTTTCCGGTGCTGCACAGCTTTTTGATGAGCGACCGAGCTGTGACAAAGCGAACGATCGAATTCCTTTCGTCGCACGCGTTATGAATCAAGCCATTTTCTATGGCCGCGTGCCAAGAATTGTTATCAAGCGAACGATACTGTGACTCTGGAAAACTCCGAACTTGTCCCCGAACTACTTCGCATTGGTAAATCGATCGCGATCCTGCCCGTCATTCATGGCAGCGGGCAGTTTTCGTTGACCGTTCGGCGGTGGTTGTTGGAAGAACAATTCGACTGCATCGCGGTTCCGCTACCACCTTCCTTCGCTGATCCGGTCGAAGCAGCGGTTTTAGAGTTACCCAAGCCATCAATCGTTATTCAAAAGCCAATCACTGCGTTTGATCAGCCAAGGCCTTGGAATCCAAGCAACGACGCAGAGGAAGAAGAGTTTGAATTGGGAACAGCTAGCTACGTTCCCATTGATCCGTGTCAGAGCGTGATCATGGCAATTCGAGCGGCAATGGGAGAACGAATCCCTCGAGCCTACATCGATTTAGAAACAAATGACTTCAAGCCCTATGCTACTGCAATGCCAGATCCGTACGCGGTGCGGCAGGTGTCACCGGAAAAGTTCGCCGCCGCAGTGCTACCAACCATCACGCGCCCTGCGGAGGAACAAACGCAACAGCGGATGATCCACATGGCACGACGTCTATGTGAACTGGAACAACGACACGAACGAATTTTGTTGGTCACCAGTGTTTTGCATTGGCCATGGATTCGCGAAGCTTACACCAAGATTCAGGCTCTTTCCGACGTGGAATTTGCAGGGTTCCCATTTCCCGAGCATGAAGAAACCGACGATCCAGTTCGCTTTAATGTGGATAAGCGAACGTTAATGTTTCTGTTCGGCGAGCTTCCTTTTATTACTCACTTGCACGAACGCGCACGGTCAGAATTAGAGAATGACGACAACGTGCAAATTGATGGCGTCAAAGAATTGCTGCTAGCGGCGCGAGATTCCTACAAAACAGAATTGGGAAAACGATCCCGACGAGTCACGCCGTTGCTGTTGTCGAAGTGCCTACAGTACACACGCAATCTTTCGCTTATTCATCGCCGGATGACACCTGATCTAATCACGATCGTCACCGCAGCACAGCAGATACTTGGCGACGCATTCGCCTTGCATGTCGCCGAACAGGCAAGTGAATACTTGCATGGAGATCTAACGGATGCGGAAGAACCCGACGCCAAAGTGACGCTTGGGATTGATCAAGCCAGACTGCCGGACGGAGAAGTTGTTTCGTTGGTCAACCGCTTACCCGGTCCGCCGATAAGTTGGACGACGCTTCAATTGCAAAGACGTCCAAACGAACAAGAAAAAAACGATTGGCAGTACCGCTGGAATCCCCATAGCCAATGCAGCTATCCACCCGAAGATGATCAGATCGAAAACTTTCGCACACGTGTATTTGATCGTGCCAAAGCAATTATGGGCAACGATCTTGCTCGCACCGAAAAGTTTACCACCAGCGTTAAGGATGGAATTGACATTCGGGACACGTTGCGTCATTGGTACGAAAAGCAAATCTACGTCAAAGTCATTCCACCAAGCCGAGGCACGCTAGACACTTGCGTGATGCTGTTCGACAGCCCAGCGGACCCGCGTGAATACTCTTGGCGGACGACATGGTTTGCCGAGCACAAAGACGAATCAACGTTAGCGTTTTTCGCAACTGATTTTCAAAAAGAAATGGTCGGTCCGGGAATCGGCATGAGCGTTTATGGCGGGGCAATGTTCTTGTACCCGCCTGTTTCGATTCGGGATATTTGGATGGACCGACGCCTGGACTTTACCGAAACGCTGGAAGAACGCCTGATCGCAGCGGCCTGCATGCACAGTCGAGGCCGACAGATTGCAGTGCTGTCTTCGCTAGCTCCTGGCACGGGGTTCCGTCGATTGGCTCGCCGTTACAAGAAACAACTGATCCATGTGCCGCTGAATTCGTTTAGTGATGAACAGGTCGGTCAATTAAGAACCGTGCATGTTTTGAATGGTAGCGAGGTCCGCAGTTACGCCGAGTCATTCATTCGCAAGGTCTAGCGCCGCGTCAGGCTCAAGTTTTAGGGTAGTGGATCTTGTTAAAGATCTTGAAGCACGAGGAT
>CAYVAN010000184.1:0-9275 GCA_964449225.1 uncultured Rhodopirellula sp. | reverse complement strand
GAGCCATCCGGTAAATCAGGCACCGGGCGGCTCGCGCCGCTAAAGGGCACCCCAGTTTGAAAAACTCATTTGCCCCAAGCGACAATGGTGGCGACTGTCCCGATGATGCGGGACGGTTTACGATGGATCGGTCATTGTTACTCACTCAACGCTCTCTCGCACTTTTCATTCACCCCATGAACGCTCCTGGACGCCCCGCCGCTGCCGCTTTGCCCGAACCTTCGACGATTCCGGAATCGGGATGGCACGTTGGTCACTATTTTTATCGGTTTCGACGCGACTTGATTGACGGCAGTATCAATGATGCTGATCGCAAGCAATTGATGGCGGCGTTGGACCCAGCGTCCAACGGCGATCCAAAACGATGTGCATCGTATTGGGTCAGCGGACATGAAGCGGATTTTGGAATCATGGTCATGGACCCTGATCCGCAAAAAGTCGATTCGATCCATCAGCAAATCATGGGCCCCGGTTTTGGTCGATTCGTTGAACCAGCATGGTCGTTTGTTTCGATGAGCGAGATCAGTGAGTACGTGCCATCGATCGAAGAGTACCGCGACCGCCTGATTCGCGGTGGCGAGGACGCGGATTCACCAGGTTTGGCGGCCAAGGTAGCTGGTTACGAGCGACGGTTGCCGATGATGAACGAGCAACGGCTGCACCCGGATTTTCCCGATTGGCCTTCGGCATGTTTTTATCCGATGAACAAAAGCCGTGTGCCGGGTGCAAATTGGTTTACTGAACCCTTTAGCGCAAGAAATGCGATGATGGCAGAACACGCCCGCAGCGGGATGGCCTTTGCTGGAAAAGTTAGCCAGCTGATTTCTGTCGGCGTTGGTCTGGACGATTGGGAATGGATGGTCACCCTTTGGGGACGCAATCCTGAATACCTAAAAGAGATCGTCTACAAAATGCGATTCGACAAAGCGAGTGCCAAGTACGCTGAGTTTGGACCGTTCTATGTCGGTTACAAAGCCAACGCAGAGCAAATCCTGGATCACTGCCGAGTGTAGAAATTGGATCACTGCCGAGTGTAAAAAACAGTGGCATAGGGTTCCAACCTGTGCAGGAACAACACAGGCTGGAAGCCTATGCCACGTTTGTTCGAAACGAAAAGCGGGGCCAGTTTACTTTTCAAGAAACACGCCCCGCATCGAAGGTCGCATACGTCCGGCGAACTTGACGATGGCTCGGACTGGTTACCGAACCTTTTCTTCTTTTAACTTCGTTCTAGCAACCGCAAGCTGGTGCAGCAACTTCGCAACCGCACGATGGCTCAGCGTCGCAACCGTGGTCGCAACCGTGGTCGCAACCGTGGTTGTGTCCGCAGCCGCTGAAGATGCTCTTCAACAAGTTACGGATAGGAGTGCGTGGAGCACAGCAAGGTGCAGCTCCGCAGCCACAGTCAGCAGCAGGAGCCGAGCAACCGCAGTCGCCCATGTCCGAAGCTGAGCTGATTCCGTTGCAGCCACAAGCTGGTGCAGCACAAGCTGGTGCTGGGCAGCAAACTTGAACTGGAACTTGCTTGCAAACAACACGTGGGACACATCGTGTGACGGTGTAAGGCTCGCAAACCTTGCGGCACTTAGCAACCTTGATGGTCTTGGTGTAGCACTCTTTGCGGCAGCTAGTTTCGCAAACAGTCTTGGTGCGGCACTCAGGAACCATCTTGCACACGGTGTAGTTGATGACCTTGGTGCGGCATTCTGGAACCATCTTGCAAGTGGTGTAGTTGCAAGTCTTGGTGCGTGGCTCGCAAACCATACGGCAAACCGTGTAGTTGCAAGTCTTTTGACGGTTTTCGCAAACGGTGCTGCAAGTGGTGTAGTTTACAACCTTGCTACGTTGCTCGCAGCGGGTGCTGCAAACGGTGTAGTTAACGGTCTTGCTACGGCACTCTGGAACCATCTTGCAAGTTGTCCAGTTGACAACCTTGCTGCGGCACTCAGGAACCATTCGGCAAACAGTGTAGTTAACGACGCGAGTCTTGCACTCAGGAACCTTGCGGCAAACGGTGTAAGGAATGTCGCGGGTGCGGCATTCGCGGCGGTACTTGGTGCAAGTCACTTCTTTTTGCTCACAAGTAGGAACCCAAACCTTCTTGCAAACGGTTCGTGGGCAACCTTGGACGCACTCGGTGCGGCAGCAGCCAGGAACGTAAACGCACTTGCAAGTCGAAGCATCGTAAGTCCATGAACCGGGCTCACGAACGGTGCGACGCATCATCTTCCCAGGGATGGTCTCAGTCGTTGTTTGCCATGATCCACCCTTAACGGTGACCATCTTGGTGTAAGTCTCAGGAACCACAACGCTGTAGTTCTCGGTACGAACCTTTTGCTCTTGAACGGTGTTGTAAACCGTGTAGTTGATCGTACGCGACTTTTGCTCACGAACAGGAACCATCACTTTGTAGTTAACGGTCTTGCTGTGTTGCTGGTAAACAGGCTTGTTGACCGTGTAGTTAATTACGCGAGTCTTGGTTTCCCGAACAGGAACCTTGACGGTGTAATTGATGGTCTTGCTGTGAGTCGTGTAGACAGGTTTTTTAACTGTGTAGTTAATCACGCGAGTCTTTGTTTCGTACACAGGCTTTTTGACTGTGTAGTTGATGACTCGTTGGTGTGTTTCGTACACAGGCTTGTTGACGGTGTAGTTGACCGTACGAGACTTTTGCTCGCGGACAGGAACCATCACGGTGTACTGAACTTCACGTTGGGTTGTTTCAGGAACCATACGAGTGGCCTGAACTTCCTTCGTTTCGTAGTACGTTTCGTTGCGTGTACGGTAGCGAGTTTCTTGAACTTGCTCCATCACGGTTTCTTTGACAGTTCGCATCACGGTGTAAGAACCGCCTGCAACTGCGCCGCCGTCGGCAACAACGCCTTCGCCAGCCATTGCACCGCCGTCGACGATGCTTGAACCACAACCGCTACAGCCTTCGTAGCTGATGGCGCCACAATAAGCAGCGCTAGCGGACTTTCCACCAGATACGATCGCGATCAATGCGACGACTGGTACTAACCAAAGCCTTTTCATCTTTTAAATCTCCACAAGTAAGTGCAACCCAAAGGTTGCATTGGACGCAGCTAAACTTCATCACCGTGCTCCATGCGACGGTGAACGATTTTTTCGATCCCTGCGATGCGTTGCTGGCGCTGACAGGGCCTCTCGAAAGGTCGGTGCATGATTTGGGCTAGCAGGTTTGCTTGACACCAAAGGATCAATGGACCGGTCTCGGGACCCTGTGCCGGTAGGCAAAGAGGGAGTCGATGCATTGAGTACATCGACTACGCAAGAAGGGTTACCCACGCAAAACATGCGGTGCGAGTAATTTATGCCGCTTAGGTCGACCTGATGCACTGACCGTTTCGATCGTAGCGATTGCGTCAGTTGTCAGAACTGCGGATCACAAAAGAGCGAAGATTCATCCACTATTCCACGCTATCTTGGTAGGGCAATTGCCCCAATTGACTGCTCTGCACGGCAATGATTTCAACTTCACGAACTCTATTGGCAATGCCTAAACAAGCAGCACGCATTGCCGGATGAAAGCCACGTTAGACAATTGATCTACAATGATCTAATCCGATAGATTCAATCCGAGGGCGTCGCCAATCTGAAGATGACCTGGCCGGTGTCCCAATCAGGCACGATGCCTGTTTCTTTAGCCACGGTTTCAATTAATTGCCTGAGCGTAACATCGCTTTCGCTGATGGATACAACTTGCTGGCAACGTTCGACCGATTCATCAGCGATCACGCATTTTAGATTTGCGGCAGCACATAGCTGAACCAGCACGTCACCGGCTCTTGTTTGCGTGGTCAACGAAAACGTGGACGCCAGCGGATCGGTAACTTTAATTTTCTCCGCCGCAATGCTGAGCTTCCGGTCATGGCTTGACCGCAACTTCGCAATCCGCCGCTTTTCGCGGTCTGAAATCGGTTCGCCATGGTTGAACTGGGAAACGATTAGCCCAACGGCAACGGTCGATTCGATCTGTTTCCAATGGATCTCTGGCCACAGGTCATGGGGTAGCGGGTCATGAGGTAGCGGGTTTGGTTTAGCTTGAATCGCATTAGCATCTAACTTCGCCACCATTTCGATCGCCTCGCTGGGCGTCGTTAGTTGCGACCAAGAAACGTCGATGCGTTTGCCGGTGCTGCACGCCAACAACCGTTTAGCGGTACGATCCACCCAACCGTCATTTCCGATCAGAACCACCGACCGGATCGGCATCACCACACATCCGTGATTCGACGCCAACGACCGTAACGCCATGAATGCCGTTGGTCCTAACTGTCCTGAATCGATCACACGCGATGGATCAATGTGACGGTCGATCCAAACATTAACACCAATCGAATCCGTGATTCGGGTGACTCCGTCACGAAACGACCTGCCGTCAACGATCGACGTCATTGGACTGTTTAGTTTCGCAAAGAGTCTTGAATCGCCTGAATTTTTATCCTTTGCAACTTCACCGCCAAACGCAGGAACTGACCAGAGCAGCAGAAACAGAAGGGTTTGGGCCTTTTTCACCACCAAACGCTCTATCAAGCCTGCAAAAACAGGTGGTTTGCGAAGGTTGCAGGTTCGGCGAAGTATCAATTGTAGCCCTTAAAACGGTTTGTCGGACGACGATCGGCCGCGTGGCTGAATCGTGATCGGCTTGTTGTTTCGGCCCCCACGGCTGACTACACTCGAACCGTGTTGTTTTGCACGTCAGTGTAGCTTTGAAACCCACCCTGTGCTGGTAAGTTCCACGAAACATAGACGCCCCAAGGTGATCGCCTGTGGGTTGCCTGGATCGATCGGATGATTACGATGCTCGCGCCGGGATGCTCCACGAGTCACGCCCAAGCATGGGGTTGATCCCGAACAAGGCAGATCACTCCGAAGCAACATTGACAAACATCCGGAAACGGATGGAACGAACCTGATTTTTTCATTCACTGGAATTACTCGTGACCGCACCGCTCGTTCGGACCACTCGACTGGCAACGGCTTATCGTCGCTATTTGACAACTGCTGATTCGCCAAAATTCGCTGCCGACGTTGACGTCAGTTACTCGGCCGACACCTTGATCGCACTGCTATCACGCGGTGACGTTGAATTGCGTCGTGCTGCCGCGCTGTCGCTGGGCACCCTTGGTAATCACGATTCGATCGAAGCGCTTGGTCGCTCGCTTTCCGATGACGATCGTGGTGTCCGGCTGGCTGCCGACGATTCTTTCCGTGCCCTGTTGGTCCGTGATGCCGCACCATTGCACCATCAACAATTGCTTCAGGTGATGCATTTGAATGATGGATATGAATACGCTGGTGCTCTTGCCCCCACCATGATCCTGGTCGACCAAGCTCCGTTGTATGCGGAAGCTCACCATCAATTGGCGACTTGCTGGCACGGACTGGAAAACTTCCATCAAGCGATCGCTGCTTACAGTGCGTGTTTATGGAATTGCCGTTTCCATTATCCAGCGTGGCAAGGCTTGGCCCGCTGCCGCACGGTCCTGGGTGACAAGCCCGGTGCCTTGGCGGCGCTGCAACGCTGCGTTGAAATCTGCCCCGACATGGAATCCGCTCGAGCACAGATTCGGATCCTGCAACGAAGTCTTCGAAACGCGGGCGAGTAGCAGCAACCGAGGACTTGAAAGACCGGGGGAAACAGAAGACCAGAGGAATGCGATGACCGACGACGAGACATTGGTGGGAATCCTAGCGATCTTGATTGCGCTAGCGTCAATGGCGATCGCCGTCGGCCCTTGGCACCGCCCCTATCAACTGAAAAACTTTGCGGCAATCTGCGATCGATACGGAAAACCGGTCGCGCGAAGCATCTGGTTAGCGATCGCCCTTGCCGCCTTTGGATCAGGCCTGGCAATTCTATCGGGTATCCGTCCCAGCTACGCCGACCAGCAAGTACCGTCGGATAAGTAACAGGGCAACTCAGTTCTTGAAGATGGGCAACTTACCATCTAGCGGAATGGCGCGAGCCATCCGGTAAATCAGGTACCGGGCGGCTCGCGCTGCTCCGCTAAGAGGCACCCCAGTTTGAGAAACTGATTTACCGTGGGATAAGTAACAGAACTGACGCGGGAAGATTGTTTTGATTTGGCTTCGTAATGTAGCCGTGACTATCTCAACAGCATGCCGCATGTAAGCCGAATGGCAATTCCGTTTTTTTCAAGCTGGATTGTCGCAGCATTGGTTGTCTCGACGCTTAACCGTGGAAGTCAGCATGGTCGTTCGAAGTGAAAAAAGCCGTCGGCGCGTTAAATACGCCGACGACTCTCTGATAAGATTCAATGCAATCAACGTCGTTACGACTGCTTCAAGCTTTTTGAGCGGCGGCGTTGCGATACAGCAAACGCGGTTACTGCAAACCCAAGTGCCAGGCTGCCTGGTTCAGGAACCGCGGTGGCTGACGTGACAATAAAATCGATCGAGTTACCGGGAATGGTAATACGAAGAGAGGAATTGGCAGGTGCATTTTCCCAGTCGAACGAAAGCTGACCGATCCATGTACCAGCAACGGCTTCGGTTGCAGTCACAGGCAGATCGGCAAGGCTGAATGAAAACGTTCCTGGTCCGGAAACTGATTCGGTGCTTGTGAGCGTCTCCGCCAGTGTTCCGTTTTCGCCAACAAAGTTGGTTAACGCCGTTGTCCTCAGCGTAAGGTCGCCACCACCGACCACCTCGGCACTGAAGTCGTAGGCTAGCGAAAAAGTATCGCCAGCTTCGAGCTCTGCGGAACCTTCGACTTCGAGCGTGTTGTCAAACGAGCTTCCGCCACCTTCGGTAGAAAGCAACACGTCACCGACAAACTTAATCACCGTGGGAGATGTCTGAACTTGTACCGTACTAGATGAACTGCCACCGAAACTGGTTGAACCATCGTCGGAACCGCCCGTTGGTGCAGTCAAGTCAGTCACAATCGACCCACTAGTAATCGTCGCCGCTGAAGCGACAGAATTTGACAACGCGATAACACACAGCATGCCAAATGTTTGAATCATAAATGTCTTCATTTCTTCCGTTCCGTCTATCAGAGAAGTTTAAAAAAGATTGTCGGCAACCCAACTTTCAGCAGCTCACACGCCGAGGGTTGCAGCAAGCCTAATACAAGGACTTTACTGGACGCCTTAACACTAACGTCACATAGAAATTCATCAATACTGCCATGACGGAAAATGACAATTTCGATGAGTTTCATAGAACAACAAGAGGTAGCCATCGACACCCCGAGCGGGTGCCTGCCAGGCTGAAAATCACCATCTGTATCATATAAATGTAAGGCACGAACCGTCGCATCAAGTCCATCAAACCTAAACAACGCCCCCCCCCTTTTCGACCAACACTCACGTAAAAAGGGTCAGGAGCCTTTTTTATTGACGAGGAGGTTTCTTAGCGATAACCTAGAAGTAAATTGCTGATCGATTTCGATGGAGGCCCTACTGATGCCACGCCCACCCCGTGCTGATGCCGCAGGTGAAATTTATCACGTGCTCAACCGAGGAAATGGCAAGCAAACGATCTTTCACAAAGAGGCTGACTATGAAGCGTTTGAGCGAGTGTTAGTCGAAGGGCTCGATAAGTTTCCCGTTAACCTCTACGCATATTGCTTGCTGCCGAACCACTGGCACATGGTGCTTTCTCCTGAAGTTGATGGTGCGATGAGCAAACTGATGTATTGGGTGACAATGACGCATACCGCTCGGCATCATGCTCATTATGAACAAGCGGGATTCGGTCACCTCTATCAAGGTCGTTACAAGAGCTTTCCAGTTCAGAGCGACGAACACTATGTTGTGCTTTGCCGTTACGTCGAACGAAATGCGTTGGCGGCGGAAATTTGTGATCAGGCGGAAGATTGGCGGTTTGGAAGCCTCCATCATTGGATGCACCCAAAGCAATCCAGCCTTGAGTTAACAAAATGGCCGATCGCTCGACTTCCGAATTGGACCAAACGAGTCAACACGCCAGTAAGCGAGAAAGAGACGAAACAAATTCGTCGATCAATTGATCGAGGGCAGCCGTTTGGCGACGCGGGTTGGATCGAAACAACAGCTCGAAAATACAACCTCGAATCAACCCTTCGTAAACGAGGCCGCCCGCGAAAGCTACCCCAGACTACCAAATAGGCTCCTGACCCTTTTTTGGGGGATTCGGTTACTTGGTCAGGATGAGTTTTCCGGCGCGGGTGCTTTGGAGGCGGTAGAGTTGGCCTTGGTGCGAGATCCAGATCTCTTCGCCGCAACGGGCCAGATCAGTGAACGGCACAATCTTTGGCATCGACGGTTGTTGGGAAGCGTCCGGCGCAGCAGCCACCGAATCGACGTTTCGATCGACGCTAGGCGGGGTCTTCATGGGCGGCTGACTTTCGGACATTTCGGTATCTTGGCTGGGTTGTCAGATCACCGCAAGGCCTGTTGAGAACGATTCGCAACAGCGATCGCTGTTCTGGGGGGAACCTTGATTTTGCCCCTGCCAAAAAAGATCGAAAAACACTACAATCGTGTTAAGCCTGGGGTGGCCAACGGTTATCCCCACACGGCGGCATTCGGATGCCAATGTGATGGTTTTAGTCATCGGTGCAAAGTCGCAGCGAACCAGCGGGAGTCCCTGTGTTCGGTCCGTCTGAACTTTGCCCAGGGTTTAGCGTGCGATGATTCAATCGCAAGTATTTTCGCGTCTGGTGCTGCGGCAATCCGCCTGAATCGGACGTTCCTGTTTTGAAAGAGAGAAATCGAAGTGTCACAAGTCGAAACGGACCGACTTCCCTACAAAGTCAAAGACATCTCGCTGGCCGAATTCGGTCGCAAAGAAATTGAACTGGCCGAAAACGAAATGCCGGGCCTGATGGCGCTGCGTGAAAAGTACGGCGAGTCCAAGCCTCTTACCGGTGCTCGCATCGCTGGTTGCTTGCACATGACGATTCAGACTGCGGTTCTGATTGAAACGCTGGTCGAATTGGGTGCCGAAGTCACCTGGTCGTCGTGCAATATCTTCAGCACCCAAGACCACGCCGCCGCCGCAATCGCTGCCGCTGGCATCCCCGTCTATGCCTGGAAGGGTGAAACGGACGAGGAATTTGACTGGTGCATCGAGCAAACCTTGCACTTCAAGGACGGCAAGCACCTGAACATGATCTTGGATGACGGTGGTGACTTGACCGCCATGGTTCACGACCGCTTCCCTGAATTGCTGACCGACATCAAGGGTATCAGCGAAGAAACCACAGCGGGCGTTCACCGCCTGGATGCTTTGGTCAAGGA
>CAYVAN010000183.1:0-9336 GCA_964449225.1 uncultured Rhodopirellula sp. | reverse complement strand
ATTCCCACCGAGTCAACGATCAAGCCGTTGGCGGCCCTACGTCAAAACGATCCTTCGCCTCCCCGGATCGGCGACATGGGAATCAGTCGCCCGAATCAGCGGGCGACAGCAAAACGAAGCGGGGTTCAGCCCGCCGGCGCCGCGCCAGCACCACGAAGTGTCCCGATAGCCCGTCAATCTGTCGCAGCCGATCGAATGATCGCTCCGATTGAATCCACTTTGCTAAAACGAGGGAAAACAATAGGAGCACAATTGACGCCTGGAACCTCACCGGTCGTATCCAGCAATCCAGAAATCGGAGGCAAAACATCAGCAGTCCTTGCGGATCGAAATCGGTTAGCCGCTGCCGCCGGTGTACCGAACGTCGATGCTGGCCAAGCACTGCGAAAGCCAGGACGATCCAGAATCGCCGACTTCGGCGTTGCCAGCGTTCCGGCCGGAATCCCCAGTGACGATGTGCCGCCTGAATCTTCCACCCGCTCTGATGCAGATTCATCAACATCATTCGCCGAAACGATTCCAACTGAAATCCCTGCTTCGCTTGAAGACGTTGACATCGCCCGTCGACAAAATACCGACTCGGTTGCAGTGGATCGAACGATGCCTAGCCCAAGCCCGCCCCTTTCATTGATCGCGGACAAAGGGCCGATTGGATTCGCTGATGTCATCGGTCAAACCGCAGGTGTCGTCCCCTCCGATCAGCAGCCTAAAGTTGCGTCGCTTGATCTGACCACGGGCACCCGCAGGCGACGTGATGTCGGCGGACCGGCGACGCCGTTAGGTACCAAGGTTGCATCGGTGGAATCATTCAATCGTCGAGTGATGCGAACCAAGGGTGGTCGTGCGCCGACGCCCTCAGGCATGGTGGGACCGGCTACGGAAGAAGCGATTGAACGTGGCTTGGCGTATTTGAACAGCATTCAAAACGAAGACGGCAGTTGGTCGTTGCAAGGACATGGTGGCAACGTGATCCTGCGCAGCGATTCGGCAGCCACCGGACTATGTTTGCTCGCTTTTCAAGGAGCAGGCTACACGCATCGCCAACATCAATACGCCGACACGGTCAGTCGAGGACTAAAATTCTTGATCGACAATCAAAAGACCAATGGCGACCTTTATCGCAAAGAAAACCAAACCAGTGATCGAAACGTGGCATTCTATTCACACGGAATTGCGGCGTTGGCGATGTCAGAAGCATACGGGATGACTCAGGATCCGAATTTAAAAGAACCTGCACAATTAGCGCTCAATTACATCTCTGCAACACAGCATCGCACCCGAGGCGGATGGCGATACACGCCTCAGGTCAGTTCCGACACTAGCGTAACGGGTTGGATGATGATGGCGCTTAAAAGTGGACAACTGTCAGGTCTGGACGCCTCCGAGCAAACCTATAGAGGAATCGATCGCTGGCTTAGCGTCGCACAATCACCTGATCGGCGAGACCGGTACCGGTACGACCCTTACGCTCCCAACACGCCAAGCCAACGACATGGATCTAAACCGACGCCGACAATGACATCCGTAGGCATGCTGATGCGGATGTACGCTGGATGGCGTCGCGACACGCCCGCGATGCAATCAGCCGCCGATTACTTGTTGCAGTATCCACCGCAAATGGGCACGCCCCAATCGCCTCAGCGAGATGCCTATTACTGGTACTACGCTACCCAGGTGATGTTCCACATGGGCGGCGATTACTGGAAGCAATGGAACCGAAATCTAAACCCATTGCTGCTGGAAAGTCAGCTCGAAGACGGCCAACAAGCGGGAAGCTGGGATCCGATGCTGCCGGTTCGCGATCGTTGGAGCATGCATGCGGGTCGTTTGTATGTAACAACGATGAACCTGCTGAACCTAGAAGTCTACTATCGTCATTTGCCGATCTATGAAGACACCGCAGAGTAAGTGATTGGTTTGCACCATTTGCAACCGCTAAGGGACTGAAGTCTCCGCTGGATACTGGAGTTGCAATGGCCGTCCAAGCACGATTGACCGGTAACAAATTTGACCTGCTGGCACGACGAAGAACGTTCGATGATGTCGCCCCAGGCAAGATGCAACAACCAAGTTTTCCTATTTAAAGATTCAAAAGAAGAAGCGTGCGACACGCCTTGCACACGCTTTTGAACAAAACTCAGATGAAAAGATCTTTCAACGACGACGACGAGCGAAACGAAAGCAACCGATGCATAACATCGCGAGTGCTGAGGATGGTTCGGGAATAGCCGAAAAACTCACGCTCAAGTCCTGGACACGAGTGTTAGCTGCACTGCCGTCGTCGGCTTGAGCTACTGACAAAGTCGGGGCCGAGAAGGTTCCTGCAAAGGTTGCGTCGTACGTGTTTGCTCCGGACCAAGTGCCAGCGGTAGCATCAAATGTCAGATTAGGATTCGAGAAGACTTCAGATGGGCTTCCACCCAGACTTGAGGCGAAGGTGAGTTCATCGGGACCATTCGCTCCACCAGCACCAGCATTGTCAAAAATCGATGCGCCTAACCAACCTTCAAAGGAAACCGCGGGGTTGGAGATGTTAGAGATCGTGAACATTGCACTGGAATTGTCAGCACGTTCTCTTAAAAGAACATCCGTACCATTAAATTCGACGCTAGTGCCACCCGCCGCATTATTGTCTTCCACGGTTAGATCGAACGTGAATGTCACCCCGTCCGCCGTCGCACTGATGCCACTGGCCGTAATTGGACCTGACGCGTCGGTTCCCCATGGCGATCCCAAGCTCGAAAAATCAATCGAGACAACGTCAGCGACTGCCGGTGAGGGGGTGGGCAACGCAATTGCAATCAAAATAAACAGGCTGCAGAACTTCGGCATCGTGGAGCTCCAGAAGTAAGTGGGGATTGTCTTTCGTGGCTGCTTGAGTCTCGATAGCGTCACTTTTGCGAGAAAAATCAAAAAGGAGCCAAGCAAAATTAGTGGAACGCAGGCATCGCAGACTTCCGTCCCACCTGTGTTTCCCTCCGTTCATTCTGAGTTTGCGGATAAAGTGGTGATTTTTTTCACATATAAGCCAGAGCAGGAAATCTGTTCGATGAACGGCTCTCTTCGCGGTGCCCGATTTTGATGAATATGGGTTGGTGGTTACCAAGAGGTCCGATGCATGCCAGGGGTCGCCATATTTGTAGTTGAGCTTTCAAGAGTCGCTGATCGCCCGCCAAAGTTCGGCTGCAGAGAGGCCAAGTCAGGTGATTTCTTGCGGTTTGTAAGAATTCCCTGCAAATAACGACCAGGCAGAGGAAGTAATGGTTGAGGCCAGTTCTGCGTTCCTGGCGAGTACAATCGGGGGTGAACACGGCACACCGACTGAAGCAATCGGTGTCGCTGCATTCACCTCTGAGTACGGAACGGCCCAAATGAATGAAGATGCGAGCAAGACTGATGAAAAGAACAACGATGATGCGTCATCCAACGGATCGGACGTCGTTCGATTCATTGCACTGACACAACCAAAGTTGCGGGCGTACATTCGATCGTTGGTTTTTAATTCGTCAGATGTGGATGACATTTTGCAGGATGTCGCTGTCATCGCGATTGAGAAAGCCGATAAATATGACCCCAGCCGGCCCTTGAGCGGCTGGGTATTTGGAATCGCTAAAAACCGGATACTGAAATACTTTGAAAAACAGAAACGACAAAAACTATGTTTCTCATCGGAGCTGATCGACGCCATCACGGTGGCTGCCGAACAGGAGTCTTCTAAATCTGATTCTCTCGAAACGCTAGAAGACTGCCTAGGTAAATTGGATCCGGACAAACGAGAATTGCTGAAACGACGACACAGCGAAGGAACGACTGCTCGAAAATTAGCGAAGGAAATTGGTTACACCGACACTCGCATTAGCAGGCTGATTAACTCTCTGTACAAAATGCTAATGAACTGCATTAACCAGAAATTGACCGAAGCGTGATCTAAATCTACTACCTGATATCGATGTCACCTGATCCCGACAAACAATGATGGAAACCCAACAGCCTTCCTCCGAACTCGTCTCGCTTTGCGGGAAGCTGCGTGACGAAATAATTTCGGACGAAGAGTTCGAACGACTTCAATCAATACTGGTGTCAGATCCAGAATCACTTCGGTTCTACCGACAGTTTTCTAGGCTTTGCTCGGGCCTGGAACAAATTTCGCAGGCTGACGACGATAGCGACACAGCAACCGACGATAGTTTGATCGGAAATTTTCGCTGGACCGACGACCTGTCAGATCTTTCGCCCGTATCGCCCTTCGCTAATTCAGTGGACCGAACGCTGGTCCCAGGATCGCTACCGTCGGAAACAAAACCCAACCGGCGTTTCGCCGTCATCACGAGCGTTTTGATTGGCTTGGCAGCTTGTGTTGCCTTCGCCCTGGTTTCGTTACGTCCCGAATCGTCTACCGATGGCTTTGCCTCGGTGGTCGATCAGTATCAAGCGGTTTGGGGCGAGGAAGCATCGCCCCATCGGATCGCGGGCAAGCGAACTCTGATCAGCGGTGCAGCCCGGTTGCGTTTTGATTCGGGCGCGGAACTTTTGGTCCAGGCCCCGGCGGAATTTTCAATCGATCAAGCAGGACTCGCGACGCTCAACCGCGGGTCGCTTCGCCTCTATGTTCCGCCCGCTGCAACTGGATTTCAAATTCAGACCCCGTACGGTTTGGTGGTCGATCATGGGACGCGCATCGGTGTGTGTGCGGACCAGGTGCTGGGCCTGGAGGTCCACGTGTACGAAGGACTAGCGGAAGCGATTCGATATCAGTTCAAGTCCAAGGCTGATCTTCTAAAAAATCCAAATTCGTTGCCCTTTGAAAAATCACCTGGCGAAATGCTCAGCGCCGGACAAGCGATCGCCATCCCCGCAGGACGCAAACCAGCAAGACGAATGGCGGCAAGCGAAACCTACTTTGCCAGCGCGCTTGACCAGCACGATGACCTTCCGCTCGTATCCGGAGACGTCCAATTGCTTGTCTCACCACCTCGATCCGTTCGACGTGTCCGAAACGAACTAGTGGACCTGGGCAGAGCAGCGATATTCTCTGAACGAAAGGACTTCGACCTCACTGAAGACTTGCCCGTAACACTAACCGGTCCCAATCAATCTATCGCGTTGGAATCACTCAGCCGGACTCTGCCAACTGGAACCCGAGTGGATTCGATGATGGTTCACTTTGCACTACCGAAAAATAAGCGAAGCGGTTCTGGCGAACTGACCGCTAGCGGCGTCATCGAGTTTCCCAGACCAGTCGTCGGTGTTGTGTGCGAGCGTCCGGGGAAGCAGGCGGATCTCATCGGCAACCCCAGCACCGACTATCCGCGAGACCGAAACACGGGGCTAGAAGACGCAATTGATGGCGACCCTTTGCGCGCAGATCAAATTGAAATCAGCGAAGACCGAAAAACGGTTCGTTTCTCTTTGCGGATTCATGGTCGCGAAGCAGCAGAGCAAGCGGACTTTGTCGATCAGTTCCGCGTTCTTATCGAGTCCGCAAGCAGCGAAGATCTGTAGAATTTGACGCTAAATGTCAAATTCCCCCGCAAAATCCAAGGCGTTTGTGGAAAGACCAGATGGCGGACGGGTACTCTCATCCGCTGATATCCAATTCCGAAAAAGGTTCTCATCATGGTCGATCCGAGGAAACGTTTGGCATTTACGTTGGTCGAGCTACTGGTTGTCATTGCGATCATCGGCGTTCTCGTGGGCTTACTATTGCCGGCTGTCCAAGCTGCTCGTGAAGCCGCTAGACGAATGAGTTGCAGCAACAACTTCAAGCAGATTGGGTTGTCGATGCATAACTATCATTCGGCCTATAAACAATTGCCGATGCAAATGGGTGGGACGGACAATCCGAATGTCAACAGCGGCAATGAATACAACGTTGGCACGGCAACCACAGCGGGTGGCCACAACCAACGTTCCCTCAGCATGCTGGTCGGGCTGACTCCATTCTTTGAAGGCCAAGCACTGTGGGAACAAATTTCAAACCCCTACCAAACGACGGGCGGAGGTCTCTACCAAGCGATGGGCCCAAACCCTGAAAAACCTCAAAGTGCTTCGGATGCTGACGCCTATCTTCCTTGGCTCACCGAAACCCCAATGCTTCGCTGCCCCAGTGACCCAGGTGTTGGCTTGCCCAGCCATGGACGCACCAACTACGCCGCATGTCTAGGCGATGCAGCGGATCGAACCCACGAAGGCGTTGGAAACAGGCAGGGAGTCGAAAATTCAAATCGCGCGATTGCGACGCGTGCAGGATGCCGTGGCGTATTTGTACCGCGTTTGGCGACAAGATTCCGCGACATTGTTGATGGGCTCTCCAACACCATCTGCATGGGCGAGATTGCAACGGACCTAGGTGACGGAGACATCCGCACCGCCGCAAAAAACAATACACTTGGCACCGACATTAACTGGGAAGCTCAAAACGGCTCGCTTCAATGCTCTGGCCTAACCGACCCACTTCGCCCCAGTTTCTGGCTAGACCCCAATTCGGTCGTCGGCGATGTCGATTACAAGCGAGGCTACCGCTGGGCAAACGGCCGCCCTTACCAGACCGGGATGCAAACCATCTTGCCACCCAACCGCGAAACCTGCCTCGCCGCCCAACTGCTTGAAGGTGTGCTTCCGCCAAGTAGTCGTCACCAAGGCGGTTGCCATGTGCTGTTGTCCGATGGTGCGGTGAAATTCATCACCGATTCAATCGAAGCAGGCGACAGCACCAGTCAATTAGTTCACGAAGACGGAACCCTAGCCAGCGCGACCGATGGATTGCCGCCTGGTTCGCAAAGCCCATTTGGTTTGTGGGGTTCGCTTGGCACACGCGGTGCCAAGGAAGTCATTGAATCCGAATTCTAAGCGATCGCTTCGCGCGACCACTGATTCGGTAGTGGATCCTTCTAAAGATCCTTACCGACTGGATCTACAGCAAGATCCAATAGCAAAAGTTGCTCTTACAAATGCGTAGCAACGAAGCCTCGAAATGACTCATATTCCCGCTTGCAATTTCACATCAAGACATATGACTTTAGAAACGCTCTCCTTCCGCAAACATCCGTTTTGGCCCGTACTTTGGATTGCGTTCGCGTTAACGATCTGCACTAAACACTTGCAGGCTGAAACAAATTCATCAAGCCGAACCAATGTGCTTTTTATTGCTGCTGATGACATGAAGCCGCTTCTAGGCTGCTACGGCGATTCGACCGCGATTACGCCGGCGATGGATCGTTTGGCATCGGAGGGAATGGTGTTCACCACGGCACATTGCCAATGGCCTGTTTGCGGACCATCGCGAGCGAGCTTGATGTCGTCACTTCGCCCGGAAGCCAACGGCGTGATGAATCTTAAGACAGATATTCGGGCAAAGAATCCAGACATTTTGACGCTGCCTCAGCATTTCCGAAACCACGGTTACATGACCGCCGGTGCAGGAAAAATTTACGACCCGCGATGTGTCGACAGCAAGAAGACACTCGACGAACCATCGTGGTCGGTACCTTTTGTTAAAATTCGTCACGGTGAGCTAAAGCACGACAAAGTCGAACGATTTGCGTTGGCACCCGTTGTTGAAGACATTGATTTGGTGGACGGACAAATTGCTCGAAGTGGCATCAAGCTGCTGAAAAAGGCAAGCCGATCTGATCAGCCTTTCTTTGTCGCGGTCGGTTTCAAGAAACCTCACCTGCCGTTCGTGGCACCCAAAAAATACTGGGATCTGTATGATCGAAATCAGTTCGTGCTAGCTGAACATCAGGGTGGGATTAAGGATGCCAGCGGCTACACGATCCACGACGGTTCGGAATTGCGGGGGTATGAGGACATACCCGAAAGCGGGCCGATTTCAGATTCGTTGCAGCGAGAAGCTATTCATGGATACTACGCGTGCATCTCTTACGTCGATGCCCAAGTCGGTTTGTTGCTCGATGAACTCGACCGTCTGGGGCTAACTAAAAATACTCATATCGTGCTTTGGGGCGACCACGGATTTCACCTTGGCGACCATTCGATGTGGGGCAAGCATTCCACGCTGGAACAAGCGACTCGTGTCCCATTGATTTTCAAACCTTGCAATGGCGTTGCGACGGGTAAGAGCAAAGCACCGGTTGAATTTACAGACATTTTTCCAACCCTGTGCGATCTGACTGGCCTTCCCGTACCCAACACTATCAATGGTAGATCGCTAGCGGGCATCCTGAACGGTGAAAGCGCACAGGTCCGCGATGGAGCTTTGACTGTTTTCAAATCACGCGGATGCATCGGATACTCGTATCGAACCGAACGACATCGCTTGACCCAATGGATCAAAAAAACCGGCAAGACGGCCGCGACGGAATTGTACGACTACGAAACCGACCCGTTGGAAAGTCAAAACCTCGCAGGCAAGCCCACACACGCAGAGGTGCAAGCCAAACTCGAAAAGCAACTGCGTGCTGATGCACAAGGTTGCGACCGATTGCTTCAAGGAAAGCAATAACGATCGTTGTGGATTTTGGTAAGAGTCCGCTACCACCTTTCATCTTTGTTGAGTGATCTATGAAACCTGTCTTTCTATTTCTAGTTGCCTTCGTCTTATTCCTGCTTTCAGGATCTGCAAGCTCGAAAGTCGTGGCAGAAGATAGCAAAGATCGTCCACCGAATATCGTTTTCATCATTGCCGATGACATGCATCGGCACATGTTCAACTGTTTGCCCGAAGGCCGGCACCCGAAAGGGAAATCAAAGAATCTGACGCCGACGATTGATCGATTGGCTGCTGAGGGAACGCTGATGCTGGGGCAACACGTGTCCGCGCCGGTGTGCACCCCAAGTCGCTACAGCTGCCTTACCGGACTTTATGCCAGCCGCAGCAAGAGCCCCGCGTTTACCAAGGAAACCAAAAAAGAAGGGCAGTCGGTCGTTCAATGGACCAGCTTTATTACCGACGAACAGACGCTGCCTAGGCGGTTGAAGGAGGCTGGCTACACGACCGGCTTGGTTGGAAAGAATCACGTGATCCAGGGCAAGATCGAAAAGGTCGGCTACGGTGAAGACCCCAAGGATCCTGCGGTGCAAGCCCGGTTGAGAAAGCGTCAAGCAGAAGCTGAGAACTTGATTCGCAAAGCTGGGTTCGATTTCGTTTCTAGTCTTTATTACGAGAACCCCGATCACAACGGACCTCGTGAGCTAGCTGTTCATAACATGGACTGGACGACCGACGGAGCGCTCAAATTTATTGATCAACAAAAAGAAAATCCGTTCTTCTTGTATTACGCTACCACCACGCCACACGGCCCAGGTGAACCCCATCGATCCTGGAACGCTGATCCAAGAATCATTCCCACTGGCTACCTAGACAAACCGCTCGAT
>CAYVAN010000182.1:5964-9529 GCA_964449225.1 uncultured Rhodopirellula sp. | reverse complement strand
TTGCTGCGTGCAGATCGAACCGGTGATTCATCGGCGTAAAATAACCCCGCCCCCATTGGCCATTGTTTTAAGCAACCATCTCCGCGAACTTGCCTGGTTTTACGCTTGCAAAGTCTGCCGCGACACCAAAACTTGGCAAACAACGTCCCAGGTGTGATTGAACCCTTTCGGCCCCCGAAAAATGTTCGCCATTGACGACATGCAGGACATTGATCTGCTGCGCTTTACCTCCGTAGTTATCGGTATTTAAAACGAGTTGACCATTGGATCTTGAAACCGGGCTCGAAGGCACGGATGTCGGCGGAATTGACGAAGCGTCAGATTGAGAAAGCATAGAAAGACACTGCTTTGGTGATCAGCTGATGATTGGACGTCGCGTAGGTCCGGCGAGACCTACTGCCTAACTGTGCCATCCAAAGTCTCGTTCTGCGATCGAAACGCGATTGTTAGCTTTACCGGAGAGCGAAAACGCACGGGTTGTGTCGATTAAACCGACTGGCCCAACCGTTTGGCTTTATCACTCACTTAGTCAATTCAGAAAGCTCCATGAGCGACCGCGGATGCCGCTTCTGCCTTCAGAAGATCCGTCAGGGTGAGACACTCTTCTCGCAATCGATCTGAAGCCTGCTGCATACGCTGCGTTATCGCACCCTAGCGGTTTACAACCCCATCTCTTGCTTTGCTTCAGTGAAGCAATCGATTGCAAATTGGAGGTCATCTTTTGTGTGGGCGGCTGACACCTGTGTTCGGATGCGCGCTTGCCCTTTGGGAACCACAGGGTAAGAGAAACCGACGACGTAAACACCTTTCTTAATCAACCGCTGTGACATCTCGGTTGCGACGCGTGCGTCGCCTAACATGACAGGAATGATCGGATGCTCGCCGGGCAACACATCAAACCCACTATCAGTCAATCCTTGGCGAAAGAAGGCAGCGTTTGTCATCAACCGATCACGCAGTTCGGTCGATTCCATCAACAGGTTAATCGCTTCAAGGCCACCGGACACCAAAGCGGGTGCGACCGAGTTAGAAAACAGGTACGGGCGAGAACGCTGACGTAGCAGTTCGATAATTTCCTTGCGGCCGCTAGTGAATCCGCCGCTTGCACCTCCGAGAGCCTTCCCCAGCGTCCCGGTGATCACATCAATTCGCCCCATGACGGAACAATGTTCATGAGTTCCGCGACCGGTCTTACCTAAAAAACCGGTGGCATGACATTCGTCAATCATCACCGACGCGTCATAGCGGTCAGCCAGATCGCAAATTTGGTCCAGCTTAGCAATGGAACCGTCCATCGAGAAAACGCCATCAGTGGCGATCAACCGAACTCGGCTATCCGAGGCGGCTTTTAGCTGTGCTTCTAAATCAGCCATATCATTATTGGCATAGCGATAACGACCTGCTTTACAAAGCCGAATGCCATCAATGATCGAAGCGTGGTTGAGAGAATCAGAAATGATCGCATCCTGGGCGGTCAGCAGTGTTTCAAACAACCCACCGTTCGCGTCAAAACAGGAACCGTAAAGAATCGTGTCCTCGGTGCCTAGAAATTCTGAGATACGATTTTCTAGCTGTCGATGAATCGACTGGGTTCCGCAGATGAAGCGAACCGATGCGAGCCCATAGCCCCACTGATCGAGCGAATCACGAGCGGCTTGGACGATTCGCGGATGATTCGCCAATCCCAAGTAATTGTTAGCGCACAAATTCAGAACCTGATCGCCTGATTCGACATCCACGCGGGCATTTTGCGTTGACGTGATTACCCGTTCGGATTTAAACAATCCGTCATCACGAATCTGATCTAACGTTTGCGTTGTGACTTCAATCAGTTTGTTGTTCTTGGACACTCTATTTACCACTTTAAAATTACTTTTCCGGAATCGCCGGACAACATTGTTTGAAAACCAGCCTCGAAATCATCGCAGTCATAGCGATGCGTAATAACCGAATTGACGTCGAGCCCTCCTTGGACCATGACCGACATCTTGTACCACGTTTCGTACATTTCACGGCCATAAATTCCCTTAATGTTCAGCATGTTGAACACGACTAGGTTCCAGTCGATCGCCATTTCACTCGCAGGAATTCCCAGCATCGCAACTTTACCGCCGTGACACATGGCTTCTAACATTGAACGAAACGCATTTGGATTACCTGACATTTCTAGTCCAACGTCAAAGCCTTCCTTCATGCCAAGTTCATCCATCACATCTCGCACGGACTCTTTACCAACATCCACCACACGAGTTGCTCCCATTTTTTTGGCAAGGTCCAGCCGCCATGGATTCACGTCGGTAGTAACGACATAGCGGGCACCCGCGTACTGCGCGACCGCCGTGGCCATGCAACCAATGGGGCCAGCGCCGGTGATCAGCACATCTTCGCCAATTAATGGAAACGACAACGCGGTATGAACGGCATTTCCCAGCGGGTCAAAGATGGAGGCCACATCACGGTCAATACCAGGATCATGAACCCAAACGTTTGTCATCGGAAGTGCAACGTACTCAGCGAAAGCTCCCTGACGATTGACGCCGACTCCTTTTGTATTGGCGCACAAATGTCTTCGTCCTGCTAGGCAATTTCGACATCGGCCACAAACCACGTGCCCTTCGCCACTGACAAGGTCACCAACCTGAAAATCGATCACATTTGACCCGACTTCGACAATTTCACCTACGAACTCATGTCCCACGACCATTGGCACGGGAATGGTGTCTTGAGCCCATTGATCCCATTGGTAGATATGGATGTCAGTTCCGCAGATTCCGGTTCGGTCGACACGAATTAAAACGTCGGTACTGCCGACTTCCGGCATCGGCACATCCTCCATCCACAACCCGACTTTTCGATGTCGTTTAACAAGTGCTTTCATCTGTGCGTTATCAACTTGTGTTCTGAGAATTTTAAAATTTCGACGGAGGGAAAACTGTTTGCGTTGCAATCGCCGGTTGATGCTATGGCTTTTCGCATGAGATCTTCTTCGGGGGGAAAGGCATGTCGGCCATGAACCCGATTTGATGAGACAGACACGATTCCCGTTGCTGTGCTCATTAAAAAACGATCCGTAGTTAGCCTGAAGCAAAGTCGCCGCTAGGCAATTCAATTATTCAGTGTGCCAGCATTCCAATCGGTCATTCGTTAAGGCGCCAACCCGCAGCAACAAGGAAGCGATGCACCCAGGCGTGAATAAGGTGTCGGATACAATAAGGCAACAAGACGCCGATCATCGCTGCGGCCCGAATCAACCGCATCACAATCGTCGACGCAGACTCATCACACGCCGATGGTTACCGCTTAATAAAATCACTTCAATTTTTCTCATTCAAAACCGGGACACAATCAACTGCAAATGCTGAATGATGCACCCGAGTGGATCATATCGGATTCGGCAATTGCAACCCGTGCACCACGAAACCCCGGTCCATAAACGGCCAAACAACTCGGCATGCCGATGGAGAACGAATAGGGTGATCTTAAACAAGTGCGACAACTTTAATCGACTGCTGTAACGATCCCGTTGGGCTGCGTGCGTGCCTGCATCAAGGCCTAGCGTTCGTCG
>CAYVAN010000182.1:0-5954 GCA_964449225.1 uncultured Rhodopirellula sp. | reverse complement strand
ATCCCGCTGGACCACAAAACGACGAATTGCATCTACAAAAGCTCAGGCAAGCCCGCCCCCCCTCGTGAGTGTCTATCAGGGAAAGTGCTGAAAAGAAACTTTAAGTTTCACCGTAGAGGACTATAACATGGGTGTGGGCGACGGCTTGGCTTCATGAGGCACATGAGCTGCATTTTGCGCACAGTGGCTCGCGACCGCACTGACGCGTAAATAGGCTGTTCGTATTAAGCTTCGCGGCAATTTGATTCAACCCAGATTTTATCGCAATTGAATCAGAATTCGGATGGCATAGCACCAAAACGCGGCGGAGGATTCGGTTATAAATACACCAAACCACGATCACACGTTTCGGAGTCACTGCCATTTCTATTCCATCGAACTCTGACCATCACGGGGACCGCAACATCGTTGAAACCTCGTGGGCGTTTGCATCTCACCTAGAAACAGCTTTTCCTTGCGAATTGCTGCTCGATCACGCTAGAGACCTAACCTACTTTGTCAAAGATTTGGCGGGTCGGTATGTCTCCGTTAACAAAACCTTAGTGCAACGGACCGGCAAGCGAATCAAGTCCGAGCTTGTTGGCCGCACCGCCAAGGAAGTTTACTCGCAACCGCACGGTGACCATTTCTGGCGACAGGATCTTGAGGTGATCGAGGCGGGGCGTCCCCTGATCGATGAACTTGAACAACATCCGTATCCAAGACGTGTTAACGGGTGGTGCTTGACGACTAAGATTCCTCTTCTAAATAAAGAAGGTGCGGTAATCGGTTTGACAGGCATGTCCAGAGACCTGCAGGCGGCTGATCAAAAACCAGATGTCTATGAATCAGTAGCCTTAGTGATTGACCGTGTGAAGGCGCGTATCAGTCAACCAGCATCAACCGAAGAGCTAGCCGAATTTGCTGACCTTTCACCTTGGCGACTGGACCAGCGAATCCGTGATCTATTCGGGTTAACAACGGGGCAACTGGTGCTGCAGTTACGAATGGAGGCCGCCGTAAAGCAGTTGCTAACAACGTCTGCGCCGATCATCGATATTGCCATCTCAGTGGGCTACGCCGACCAAAGCGCATTCTCACGTCAGTTTCGCAAAACCTTTGGCCTACCACCTTCTCAGTACCGCCGTGCCCAGGCGTCAACCGAATCCGATCCGATGGACGACCAATGATTTGCCGATTCTAAAGTTCCGACGCTATTGTGGGAACTTCATCGTTGGTGCTTCGTCTCGCTTCAAAGGGGTATTCCATAACAAGGGGCTAAGCAACGCGATTGGCAGGTTGCCGTGCTGCATCACACCGTCATGAAAGTCGATCAAGGGGCGTTCTTCGGAAAGCCATTTCTTGCTCAGTTGACGTAGTTGCAGTGCACCAATCATATAGGCCGCCTGATACAGAGGCGGGTAATCGGGGCCGACGCTGCGTCGAACTTCGGCAGCAGAATTCCGGCGTTCAAAGCCAACGTTGGCAACCAGGAAATCGATGCATTGATCGGGAGACATCTGGAGTAGATGAAACCGAAGTGAAAAGATGATGCGTGCGTATCGATGAGCACGCCAAACAAGAAAGCCCAGTTTCTGAGCCTCGGGGCTTGCACCCTGGGTAGCTTTATCAGCAAACCCATTTTCATAAAGCAAGAACTCCCAGTACACCGCCCAACCTTCCAACCAAAACGGAGTCGCAAACCCGTTTCGGTGCGTCGCATACCGGGATGTCTGAAACTGCTGTAAATGGTGCCCGGGGATCAGTTCGTGATGAACGGTGGCACGCACGAAGGGAATGTTGTTGCCTCGCAAGCTCTGCTTTTTCTCGCTGGCATTCATTTCTGCGGTTGGAAAAGAAACACTAATCACTTCACCGCCCGTAAAAAACGGATTCACTCGTTGGCGCTGCGGAGACATCATTTGCATCCGCCAACTTGATTCGGCCAAAGGGGAAACCGTAAGCCATTGATTCTCTTTTAAAAACTCAATGGATTCTTCTGCTGTTTCACGAATCAACTGAGGTTGTTTACCCGGCCGAACGTGGACGTTTTTCATCGCATTGACAGCGGCTTGCCAATCATCACCGTGTCCCATTTTCCGAGCCATCTTTCTCATCTCGCGATGGCAATCCTTTAATCCTTCTTCGGCCAGTTCAATCAGATCTTCAGGGGTCGCATCGATGAACTCAGCTCGTAGTTCGGTCAGCAATCGCTTTCTTCCCACAGCGATTCCACTGATGCCCGAACCGTCCGAGGCCCGCACAATCAATGGACGCGACTTTTCGAACTCGATACGCGCTAGCCGCGTTTGGATGTCCCGCAAAATCAGGTGATAGTCCACCTGATCACTCACTGGCCACTGAGAAAACTCGATGCCCTCTCGCTGCATCTTGCTGAGCGAATCTTCCCACTGGTTTAGAAATCCACGCTTTCCGGTGGCGTCATTTTCGACTTTCGACAAACCGGCTTGGTAACGATTAAGGATACCAGGAAAAACCAACTCTGACTCATCCGCTGGTTCTGTTTCGACAGAGGTCTTGGAACCCAGCATCTGCGGGTATTTCTTTGCCTCGCCCCAAGCTTCGATACCGAGCCATGCATCAGCAATCGCCGACTTTCCATGCTTAGACACAAGATCGCCTTGCTGGCGTGCCCACGTCCCCAATCGCATGGCCAAGTCAGTCGCTAGATCAGCACACCACCAATCAAATTGCGGATCATAATCTGCGTAGAAAGTTCGCCATGATTGGAATTGTTGTTCCAGATTTAATGCCAATGACTTGGAAGTGCGACTTTGTGTTGGAGTGAGGTTTTCAAATGACTCGATCCAACCGCCCATTTCGGTAGCCAGAGCGGCGTATTCAACCGGTTCGCCGCGGCGAAACCAATCGCATCGATCGACAATTCCTCCAATCACTGGAGCGCGTTTAATCAAGTCCAACGCGGCAACCGCGTCGCGGTCAAGTTGTTCACGAAGCTCGGCAACTTCAAGGCGAAGCTCTTCTTGAATTGCATCCCCAGCGGGCGAATCCGAAAGTCGCGTCTTCCAATCGCTTAGAAAGCGATTCAATTGGATCAAACGATGCGGCGACAGGCGGGTTGGCAGCTTTCGCGACAAACTACCCCAATCCGCACGAAAACGCGTTTGCCGCCTGTTCCAAACTGAATCAGGCTGGATCAGGGAGAGTTGCCCAGGAGTTGGAACCGAAGCTAAAGACTTTTTTTTTTGCCAGCTTCCTGCTGTCCAAAGTTAGCTTGATGCTCCACCTTCGTTTCAGAGTTTGGCATCAACGATTGAAGGAAAAATTCTTTGGTTCGTCGCCATCCATAATCGCCACCGCCGCTGTGTCCCAAACCGGGGATCATCAAGAAATCAAAGTTCTTGTCAGCTTTGATTAGCGCATCGACGACTCGCAAGGTTGATTCGGGTGGGACGTTGGTGTCTAGCTCGCCAACGATTAGAAGCAGGTCGCCTTCAAGCCGATGAGCATTGTCGACGTTGCTGGATTGTGCGTAGTGTTCGCCAACCGGGTATCCCATCCACTGCTCATTCCAGGACGCCTTATCCATGCGATTGTCATGGCATCCACACGACCCCATGGCCGCTTTGTAAAAGTCGCCGTGAAATAGCAAGGCACCCATGGCGTTTTGGCCGCCGGCCGAGGTTCCGTAGATTCCAACGCGTTCTAAATCCATCCCTGGGAACTCTTTCGCAGCCGACTTCATCCATGCGATGCGGTCGGGAAAACCTGCATCTTTCAGGTTGCGCCAACAAACATCATGGAAAGCTTTGGACCGGTGCGCTGTTCCCATCCCGTCAACTTTGACAACAATGAAACCCAGGTCATTGAGCTCTTTGTAACTTCGCGATCCGCCGTATTCTTTTGGCACATGGGCACTGTGTGGCCCCGCGTAAATCGCTTCGACTACCGGATACTTCTTGCCATCGTCGGCAGCGTAATCCGATGGGAATGTAATGAATCCCCAGATGTCTGTTTTGCCATCGCGGCCCTTAGCCGAAAAAACCGTTGGCAATTCGCTTAGCGTTTCACCTGGTTCGGCAATCCGCTTAGCGTTTGCAAGCGTCGCAAGCAGTTTTCCATCGGCAACGCGTCGCAATTCGTACGTTGGCGGCGCATCAATGCGGCTATGCGAAACCACGACATGTGATCGATCGGGGGAAAAATCAAATTGATGGTCGCCGTCACCATCAGTCACCACAACAAGGTCTTGCGGAGAAGTTGCTGACTTGCCCTTTGTCGCTTTCTGACTGCGTTTCGGTAGGTTCAGACGAGCGCGAGCTAAGTGACGATGATAAGGATCTTGGTCACCGTGGTAGCCGCTGATCAGCAAATCGAGAAATTGATTTTCTTCGTCAACATGGATGATTTTGCGGACGACAAATTCACCAGATGTGATCGCAGCAGGCTTAGCCTTGCCGTTTAGATCCACTAAATACAACTGCCGCCAACCGCTTTTTTCGCTGCTGTGAATGACATAGTCGCAGCTGTTCAAGTAGGTCACCAGCGGCACAGGCGGGCCGTGTGCAGTCCAGATGAAAGTGTCTGTTTCTTCGTCAATCGGAGTCGTGACAACTTCCCCGGCTGGATCGATTCGGAAAAGACGGAATCGCTGGTGACCTCGATCAACCTTTTCAACCAACACGTCATGTTCGCCATGAAAGCGAATGGTGGGGCGTCCAAAGTCAAAGACCGGTAAATTCAGTGAGATTGGCTGCCAGTTTTCAGTATCGCAGACGACTAACTCAAAACGATCAAATTCATCGCCAGGCAAAGGATAGACATGTTGACGAAGGACAGCTGGTCCGCCTCCATCGGGCGAGGATTCAATGGTAGCGACGACTGTTTTATTAACAGCGGTTTTCTTCCACATTGCTACAAAACGTTCATCGGGTGAAACGTGTAGTGATGACAGCGTGTCACCTTGGCTGACCAGCTTATTCACGCTCTTCACAGTATCCCAAAGATCATCTCCCTGATTTTCCTGACGCTTCTGAAGCTGCCCGCTGGAAATTCTAACCTGCCATTGATTGGCTTTCAGTGCGGACCGCCGTCTCTTCAACTTTGCGTTTGGTTGCTTAGCCTCAGCGCGTGGAAAAACCGTTTTAGCAATCGCAATGTTCTCGAGCCCTTGGGGAACAATGCTGCCATAGAAATCTCCGTTCTTGCCATTTACCGTCCAAGCATGTCCGATAGAGGTAGACTGGACATAGGTCTTCCCGGGTTGCAGCGTCCTGAACTTCTGTTTCTTACCCCTAGAAGTGATCCAGTAAATATCAACCGGTTGCTCTGTTTCATTGGAGAATTTGATTTCCGTGTGGCCTAGCTTTCCGCTAGCCGATTTTGGAACCGGCCCTCCGCTCAGACCTGTTGTGACTGTTTTGGTTTCGTCAATTTTGCCAACCTTCATGGTTCCATCAGCAGTATTGACTTCAATAATTCGCGGTTCTCCCCCTTCGGCTTGTCGGACGAACCAGAAATTACCGTCATCATCCCAGCAAGGCTTAATGTGAAGATTGATGGTTTCTGCCGCGATTGCGGGCGAACCGATGCAGTCGATCCCATGCAGAACCAAGAGAACCGTCAGAAGCGTCATTACCAACAGTTTTGGCCCGCTGGGGAGCCTTTGGGCGGGGACGGTCATGAAAGAAAGTCGCAGTGTGTTTGGCGGGAAGATGGTGGGCGGAATGGATGAGCTAGGTCAGCTTGATTGCATCATAGCTTCGATTTTTTGACATGAAAATAATTGAAGGCCTGCCTGAGGCAGATTGGTCAGAATGACGCAAATCCAATGGCGAATGCGCATAGCGAGCTTTTGCGATAAGTCGGCACTCAGGATGAAGCACCAGCAGCGTCATTGGTACATCGGTGCAGCAGAACCGATTCTCAATGCGACAATTTATCGATGGATTAGCTGCGATTAGACGTTCCGAGGCGGGGCTGTGGGTACTCGC
>CAYVAN010000181.1:0-9534 GCA_964449225.1 uncultured Rhodopirellula sp. | reverse complement strand
CACTGGGCCCGCTTTTCCATCCACTGGGAATCACCCCAGGTGTGAGCCGTTAAGTCGGTCACGACCGATGCCGTCAGCGGCGGCAATTCGGATGCGAACCCCATTGGATCCGTTTTATCGATCCAATGTCCGTGTTGGTCCAGCAGACGGAACTTGTACTTATCGCCAACGTTTGCATTGGGGACAAACAATTCCCAAATCCCAAGCTCACTGCCCGAAAGAGCGTAATTGCTGCCTTCCCAGCCGTTGAAGTCGCCAACAATTTGCACCGCACGAGCATTGGGAGCCCAAACTGAAAAGTGAACTCCTTGAACATCATCGACGACACGCAATTGAGCGCCCAATCGGTCGTAGAGTTGGTGATGCTTTCCTTCGCCGATTAGATAGCGATCAAAGTCGGTCAAAATTGACGGCACCGCATGCGGGTTGATAACGTTTGACTTAGAGGGTTCCACCGTTTCACCGTTCTGGTTGGTCGATTGAATGCTGTATCTGGTTTGAACTTTGTCAAACTTTTCTACATTCGCCGCAGCGTTTTCCATTTGGTGCGCCGATCCAGCATCAAGTGTACCTTCACAGATTGCCTCGAAGAACCCTGCCGGGTGGATTTGACGCATCGGGCGTCGCTGACCGCTGGCGTTATCGACGATCCAAGCTGCCTTAGCATCGGGCAGATAACTTCGCACCGCGGTCGCCGGTACACCTTGATAATTGATAGGGTGTGCCCCTAACAGACTTGATGGGTTTTCGTGCTCGCCGTTGATGATCTGCCCGATAGCGGAAAGCGAAAGTTGTGTCTGCATGGTGAAACGTTTGAGTTAGATGTGTCTTTGAAAAAGTTTCTGTGATTCATGCCCGCCAAAACATGAACCTTCGCGACGGAAACCGGAGAACGCTTAAGCCGTCCCGGCCAAGTCCGCCGCAGTGAAGCGACGCCCGCCTCCGCGAGTCGCGTGCGAGGTGGCGCTGTCGAGCAACCACCGCCGAAGCGAATCTTTGGGACGCACGCCTGATGTTCGTCTTGGTGCTGGGATCGCTGGGTTGCCCGCCGCACCGGATGAATGAGCCGAATCGATTCGCCAGCTCGTTCCATCGCTGTTAGGCGACTGCAAAACGGGCTGCACGATGGTTGACTGCTGAGCCACCATGGGACTGACACGCCGCGAGGAAACCAAACATGCTTCGACGCAGTGGATCGACAGAGCCGTGTCCACACGTCGCCAAAGGTCCGCATGTTGCACATCGATCCGACGACCAAAATGTTCCCAAACAAAGTTGTTTTCACGCCAACGTGGTAACGAATCTGATAGCGACCGAATGAGATAACGATTGTGGCTTAGCAACGTGACGCCCGACGGACCGTCAATCGCTTCCAACCCGCGAACGGCGGAAATATGTGTCAATCGGTTCAAATCGCCAAGATCGTCGTCACCGGCTTCTAAGACAGATTGTCCATCGACCGATTCAAGCGAAAAGTTCCACGACCCGCGGTCAATGGAAAATGATGACGCTGTACAAACCAGCAAATACTCGGCTGCGTGGACAGGTTGAACGATGTCTTGATCTGCAATACTCACAGGTAACATTCGATGGGTTAGACGTTTTGACATCAATGCCGCCGACCAAAGCCATGTCATGCAGCAAAAAATCAAATGGGAAGACGCGATCCATCGCGGTGACTGCGAAAACCGATCCGAGGATTGAATCGAGTGACCGCATAGAGAACCTGTTCGGTAAACTCTACCCGTTCGCCAGAGCTTGACTGAAAGAAAACGTCGGAAGCGGTAGAGTCGCATCCGCCGAAAAGTCACAGGCGGGAGAATAGGAAGAAAAGAATTAGGTGTTAGCGATTAGCTTTCGGATGCTGGCGAGTTCTCAGAAGCTAACAGCTAACAGCTAAAACCCAAAAACTTATTCTCACTCGACCGTTGTTTCGCTGGCGGAGCGATCGTTTTGTTCGCGGAGCTGGTTCATGGTTTCGATGACCGCTTCGGCTTGAACGCGAATTGCTTCGCTAATCTCGCGGTTTCCAAGCGCCGTGATGCCTTGCGACTGCAAATCTTCGACCTTGGACCAGTCCATCATCCAATGATTCGCCTCCGCTGCTTCGCGAAGTTTTTCCACGGTATCGCCAAGCTGCAAAAACAGATCTGGACTTGGCGTTGCATCGTACTGGCGATAAGGACTACCGGTTGTACCGCCTGATCCATTTGCGACGGAACCGGGATTCAGCTGAAACCATTGTACCGTTGTGATGATTCCTGCGATCACACCCAATAAGGCTGCGATTCCCATTGGTCCCAACATCCCAACCGTTCCCAAAATGCCGGCAGCAACGAAACAAGCGATCGTCGTGAAGATCATTGCCGATGGTTTCTCAGCAACTTGGCTGTTCGCTGACGCACCAGAACCCGGTTCAGGTGTCAGCATCGTCTTGACTCGTGCGACAACGACCGAAATGTTGTCTGGGCCGCCGCGTAGGTTCGCTAAGTCAACGAGCACTCGAACCAATTTTTCTTCGGGCAAGCATTCCATCAACGGCCCCAATTCGATGTCTTCGACCAATCCGGTCAACCCGTCACTACAAACCAGATAGCAATCGCCTTCTTCCACAGGAATGGGGCCTTCGATATCGACTTCGACTTGCGGGCTGGGACCAAGCGACCGAGTAATCACGTTTTTGGGAAAATGCTGGCTGGAATTTCCGGCCGCTTCCATTTCCCAGACTAGCGAATGATCGAACGTCAATTGGTCAAGCACGCCGTCGCGCAACCGGTACACCCGCGAATCGCCCACGTGGCCGATGATCACTCCTTCGGGTGCAATGACCAACGCACTCGCGGTTGTCCCCATGTTGTGAAATTCGGGATTGCTTTGTCCGCGCTGATGGATCGCTTCATTGGCGTCGATCAGGGCACGACGTATCGCATCGACGCGGCTGGCTTCAGTGCTGCGAAAATACTGAGTCGCAATTCGCTCGGTCGCGATCTGGCTAGCCAATTCGCCTGCCGCATGAGCCCCCATTCCATCAGCGACCACCATCAGGTGACCTCGGCTGTGAAACCGCTCGGCCGAATTTGCCGGAATGCAGGTCAAGGAATCTTGATTGTTGGCGCGCCGCATGCCGACGTCCGTCAAGTGAGCGAACACGATTCCAGGATTCCAGTCGCTCGACACCAGTTTGTTCGCTTCGGGAATAAAGAAATGAAAGGCCGTGACCAAGGTAAATGAAGTGTAACGTAAGCTTTTTGCTTACTGTCCCTTAAATGGCACGACAAAGGACACCGCCTGGGACCATGTTAAGGGTTTCAGCCGCGACAACCTACCCCGCAGAAAAAAGCGGCCTCTTGATGGCAACGTTTTCTGGGCATTTAGTCTTTTGCGGCAATCGATGCGGTCTTACCCCACTTACCGCTAAAGACTTGTTCGCAAAGCGGCAAACGCTCTCGTGCCCCTTTTTCGCGTTTCGCCAGTTCTTTCGCGTTCTCGTCATCCGGTTCGCTGGTGTCGGGGTACCCCATGGCGATGGCGGTCTGAGGCACGTGATCATCGGGAATGTCGAAGGTTTGCCGTGTCTTTTCCTGGTCGATGCCTGCCATTTGGTGGACTTGCAAACCAAGATCGGCCGCCTGTAAGGACAAATGGGCCGCCGCCTGACCAAGATCGTGCAACGCTACACGATTAGGTTTGCCGTTTTTCCGGAAGGTTTTACGCGTCACTGAAATAAGCAAAACGGCAGCGCCGCGGGCCCAACCCTGATTTGCTTCTAACAGACAATTCACCAATCGATCAAACTCGGCCCCGTCTTCTCGTTTCGCTATGATCCAGGACCAAGGCTGGTCGTTGAACGAACTGGATGCCCACCGCGCCGCTTCCAAACATCGTAAGATCTTGGCGTCGTCTACGGTTTTGTCCTCGAAACGATAGGGGCTGTAGCGTTTCGCGACGGAATCAATCACCGGTCGTCGAATGGGGTTGGTGGTCATCGGTGCGGTTCTTTCCTGCTAGTGTTCAGTTTCCGAGTATTAAGAGTCTTTGCGGCATGCGTGATTATAGAGTGCCTTCCGAACAACTTGGAAACGTAGATACGAACCTCGGTTCCAAAGCCGACGATCAGAGTCAGTGGCGGAACCTAGACGCCGAAAAACGATGTCGAATCATTGCCGACGTCGCTGGCCATATTGCCGCCGACTCGCAGAACCTGATTGAATTGTGCGCGAGTCCTTGGCGGACCGATCCGGTTGAAACGATTACCGCAGAACTTTTTCCACTGTGTGGGGCACTGCGTTGGATCGGTCGGCGGGGTCCAAAAGTTCTAGCCGAGAAAGTACATGGCTCGCTCGGTCGCCCGGCTTGGCTATGGGGTGTGCAGAGTCGAGTTCGACGCGTGCCACTGGGCAAAGTGCTGATCCTTTCGGCTTGGAATTACCCCATTTTCCTGCCCGGCGTGCAGGTTGCTCAAGCATTGGCAGCCGGAAACTCTGTCGCACTGAAACCAGCACCTGGTTGCGAAACGATCACAAGTGCCCTGATTGCATCATTTCTCGCCGCCGGTGTGCCACCGGAGGTTTTGAAGCAGCTGGACAGTGATGTTGAATCAGCAAAGTCAACCATGCAAGGCGGCGTTGATTTGGTTGTTTTGACTGGCGGTGCATCAACGGGGCGAGCGGTCATGCAACAAGCAGCCCAAACGCTGACCCCATCCATCATGGAACTGAGCGGTTGTGACAGCGTGATTGTGCATCCGCGTGCCGATATTGATCGGGCCGCGCGTGCGATCGTGTTCGCGATGCGTCTTAGCAGCGGAGCCACTTGCATCGCACCCCGCCGCATCTTTGCTGAACCAACGACCGCCGACGAATTGCGCGACGTCATCATTTTTCATCTTCGTAACGACGTCGGTGAACGAGCGAACCTCATGCATGTTCACCCCAGTTCCAAAACCGCGGCGGCCGACGCAATCGATAACGCGATCCAATCAGGCGCGATTGATGTGATGGGGAATTACGAAGGCGGTAAAAAATACGACGCAGATACACTGCGTCAAAACGGCGAAATGCCGCCCACTTTGTTGGACCAAGTGTGCAGCGATTTTGACGTCGCCTGCACTGACCTGTTTGCCCCCGTCACATCCTTGATCCGTGTTGACAAAATCCACGATTGCGTGGCAATCATTAACGATTCCGACTATCGCTTATCGGCCTCCGTTTTCGCACCGGACGATCTGGCACATGTGATCTCCGAACAGATCGCGGAAAGGTTGCAAGTGGGATCGGTGGCGATCAATGATCTGATTGTGCCAACGGCGGATCCACGCGTTCCCTTCGGTGGTCGCGGGAAGAGCGGCTTTGGAGTGACCCGTGGCGAAGAAGGGCTTCTGGCGATGACGGCTCCGCAAGTCATCGGTCACCGCCACGGAAATTTCTTGCCTCACCTGCGCAAACGCCAAACCAGCGATGCCAAAACATTGCAAACCGCACTGATGGCTACTTATGGTTCCAGCTGGAAAGATCGACTGGCAGCCATTGGACGGATGGCGGGAAAGAGTTGATTCGTTCAATATAGTGCGGTACAGAACAGTACCGGTACAGAATTGTGCGGTACCGAAGACAAAACGATTACCCGCGTCGTGGATCTTGTTAAAGATCGTGGCGTCTGGGGACTCCCAACTTGATCCACAAAAGATCGTCCAAATTTCAACGCCACAAAAACCTATGATCGCAGAAACCCCGACCACAGACACTGCTTCCCACGTCGTTGTCATTGGTGGTGGCTTGGCTGGTTTATCTTCCGCCTGTGTTTTAGGTGCTCGCGGACATCGCGTGACTTTAATCGACAAAAATGATTGGGTTGGCGGCAAAGCGGCAGTTCACGAAGCCGACGGTTTCCGCTTCGACATGGGACCAACCATTTTAACCCTGCCCAGCGTCCTGAAAAGAATTTTTGCCGAAGCCGGCGAAGACGTCGCAGACCACATCGAAATGCTGGAACTGGACCCGCAGTGGCGGTGTTTCTTTGAAGGATCCGGTAAGCCCGGTGCAATCGACCAGGAAAACTCTGTCCTGGATCTGGTCAGCAACACCGAAGCGATGATGCAAAACATCAATCAATTCACCGACAGCCAATCCAATGGCGACAAGAGCAGCCGCGGTTATGAGCGGTTCATGAAGATGAGCAAGCAGCTCGACGAAGTATCCGAGAGATTTTTCTTTTGGCGCAGCGTGGGCGGCCTGAGTGACACCATGGACGTCGGTGGTGCTTTTTCAGCCGCCGTTTTAAAAGACGTTTTGTCGCTGAAGATGGGGCGTAGTGTCGCATCGGTCGTGCGGTCGCATGTGCCCGATGCCCGAGTCGCCCAAATGATGGATCACTTCACTCAATACGTTGGTTCATCGCCTTACCAATCGCCCGCAGTCTTGTGCAGCATCGCACACATGCAAACCAACGAAGGGATTTGGTACCCGATGGGCGGAACACGAAGCGTTCCGCTCGCACTGGCGGCCTTGGCCGAACGCGTCGGCGTCGAAATCCGAACCGGTACCGACGCGATGAAGATCGAAACTCAGGCCGGTGCCGTCACGGGTGTCACCACCGCCAATGGCGAAACGATCGCGTGCGATGCGGTCGTCAGCAATTGCGATGCAGTACGAACGTACCGTGAACTGCTTGGCGGTTCCGCCGAATCTGAAAAGTTCGAGAAAAAGAACAATTATGAACCAGCGTGCAGCGGCGTGGTTCTGTACCTTGGCCTCAATCGCAGATACGAACACTTGCTGCATCACAACTTTGTGTTCTCGAAGGATCCCGAAGCTGAATTTGATTCGATCTACAAAAAAGGCGAACCGGCGGCCGATCCAAGCGCTTACGTTTGTGCACCTGCGGTAAGCGAACCGGGCGTTGCACCAGAGGGAGGCGAGGCGCTGTACATTCTTGTGCACACGCCATACTTGCGTCCTGGGCATGACTGGAAACAAATGCTGCCGAAGTACCGCGAGGTCATTTTGGACAAATTAGAAAGCACCGCAGGCCTAACGGGAATCCGAGACGCAATCGTTTCCGAAAATTCACTGACACCCGAGGGCATTCACAACCGTTATCGCGTTCTCAACGGTGCGATCTACGGTTTAGCCAGCCACGGCAAGTATTTAGGTGCGTTCAAACCAGCGAACCGTCGCAAAGACATCAAGGGCTTGTATCTGGCCGGCGGTGCCGCTCACCCAGGCCCCGGCATGCCGATGGTGATGATGAGCGGCTGGATCGCGGCTGATTCGCTGGACAAAGATGCGAAGGTTTTGGCGTAGTTCGGAACTGCCATTGCAGCGAACTCCGCGCGGTTCAACCTCACGCAGCGACCGATGAATTGAATTTCACAGGCGTGCTTTCTTTGCGGATGCCATCGCTGCCATAGAAGATGATTTGATCTTTCCTAAAGTCGCAAATTGCTGTCATCTTTACGCTTCTGGGACCGTGGACACAAAAGTAAATTCCGACCACTTTCCCGCTTCTTACGACTTCTCGTTGAGTCATTGGGAACTGGCCAGAAAGCAGGTGGCCAATTTCGCAAAGACGTTGCTCAACTCGTTTGCTGAGTGCTTCAAAGTTCATTGCCTTAGTTGTGAAACCGATCATAAAGGTCAGTACCAATCTCGATGAAAGTAGGACTCTGAAGTTTCTCGAGATGTAACCCTCGAACAAGATTGGCTATCGGCGGAGCTTCCCGGCCAGATTAGCAAGCGATCAAAGAGTTGCCCGGGGATTCCAGATTGGATGGCAAGCCGTGCCGGTTGTACCACTTGTCCGTTAGCGCATTTTTTTGCTCTTCAAGTCAAAATCCACGACGTCGTGATTAAACAGCTGCAAGATTGAACGCAACCAGACCGCTTGACCCAGACTCAGACAATCGCACGGAATTTGACTACGAAAAAGTTCGCGAGGTGGGCAACCAAACCACCTTAGCTGATGCGTCAATCGTGCAGATGCATCATTGATGGGGGGATCGCCAGGACAGGTTCTGGCCCACGGGTAAAGAGAGCTAACAGAGCGATCCTATCAGAGCCGTCGTATCAGAGCGATGACACAAAGAGGATCATCGTTATTTCTTTTTGTCTTCAAACAAATGGTTGAACTTCTGGACCTTCTTGCTAACAACGGCTCGGCAATAACCAGCGGCTGGATTTTTGCGGTAGTAATCCTGGTGGTAATCCTCGGCCTCCCAGAATCGTGATGCCTTGGTCACTTCGGTGACAATTTTTCCACGGAACTCTCGGTCAGCTTGCAGCTTTGCAATGTATTTCTCAGTTGCAAGCTTTTGTTCTTCGTTGTGATAAAAGACGCCGCTGCGATATTGCGGTCCGTAGTCGTTTCCTTGACGGTTTGGTGTTGTTGGATCGTGGGTCTTGAAGAAAACTTCCAAAATTTCTTCATAACTAACAATACTGGGGTCGTAATACACCTCAACCGCTTCCGCGTGACCGGTGCGTTTCGCTGAAACCTGTTCGTAAGTAGGACTTGGAACCGAACCGCCGATGTATCCAGAAACCACTTCGTTTACGCCTTTCATGCGTTCAAAAACGGCTTCGGTACACCAAAAACACCCGCCCGCCAAAGTTGCGACCGCTTCCTTCGGACTAGCCGGTGCCATGCCATCTTGAGCGCAAACCAATGGCGATGAAAGCGTTCCGGCAAGGAACAGAACAAACGTGTACGTCGCCACACGGGTAGCGAACGATCGACGAGGTGGAACTTTTAGTTGGTTCATATTCTTTCCTTGCAGGTGGTTGCCCGAATTTGTGTTCGCGTTGACGTATTATAGCCCCACGTCCTGCAACGGAACCGATAAGAGGATACTCTTAACAAGATTCCAAAAAGTAGATCACGATCGATGACGCAACAGGTCGTGATCCGTTTTGTTTCAGCCGCACAGGACGATCTCCGCAACGTTTAGATGCACAAATTACCAAGCAGCCCGCCCGAAGGGCACGAACCGACGCAGTTTAACAGCCGCGAGACGCAAAGATTGATTTTGCTTTTGCGGCTGATCGCATTGGTTACGTTTCTAGCCTTTGCAGCTGCGGTGATGCCAAGCGACTGGATACGCGAGACTTCTGAGTTTTTGGGCTTTGATCCATTCCCCGAGTCGCCGCTGACGTTCTATTTGGCGCGGCATCTATCGCTCCTGTACGGATTCGTCGGGGTGCTGCTTTGGATTACGGCCTCTGATTTCAATCGCTATCGGCCGCTGGTTCGTAAGTTAGGTGTCCTGACCGTCATTTTTGGTGTGCTGCAATGGATCATTGACGTGATGTCAGGTCTTGCCGGATGGTGGGCGTTTGGTGAATCGCTGTCGACGATCGCTGGCGGTGCTTTGTTAATGTGGATGGAAAAGCGAGCGTAAAAATAGTGTCGCTCAGCTTTCCAAGCTGATGGCGTGGGCGTGGTAGGGATTACGGACGCTGTCGGTTCGGAGAACCGAGCGACAATGTCGCTCAGCTTTCCAAGCTGATGGCGTGGGCGTGGTAGGGATTACGGACGCTG
>CAYVAN010000180.1:2466-9604 GCA_964449225.1 uncultured Rhodopirellula sp. | reverse complement strand
CTACCAGTCCGACGCTTCAGTCGCTATCTGACCGGCGAATCTTTGCGGTGGGTGATGCGGGGACGATCGTCGATTCACCTTCGCCTAAGGCTGGTGTTTACGCGGTTAGGCAGTGCCCCGTTCTCTGGCACAATTTGCGAGCGTTCCTTAATGATGGCGAGTTGCAAAATTTTGAACCACAAGCAGACTTTTTGAAAATTCTAAACACCGGCGACGGCAAAGCGTTTCTTCAATACGGTTGGTTTACGGCGCATGCTCGTTGGTGTTGGAAGTTGAAGACTTGGATCGACCGCCGCTTCATCGAAGAATTTCAATAGCGGATTGGCGAGTTGGATTCGTAGTGAGTAAATTTCGCAAACGTCGACGTGAATCTTTGCGGGTTTTGGTAAACATCGCTTCCATCGGTTTAAACTTGGTAAACTAGGACGCAGAGACCCAATGCGAGGCTCGACAAATTTACCGCCCGCTCTGCGATGAGCGTAATTCTCAATCCAGAATGAATTCAATGAGACACACAATTGCATTGATCTTCCTTGTCTGTGCGTCAGCGTTTGCTCAGGCAGAGAATCGGCCCAATATCCTGTTCATCGCGGTTGATGATCTCCGGCCCGAATTTGGGGCTTACGGTGTCGATCAAATTATCTCACCAAACTTGGATCGTCTTGCTGGTCAAAGCACGCAGTTCAACCGGGCGTATTGTTCAGTCGCCACTTGCGGCGCTTCGCGGGCAAGTCTTTTCACAAGTGTCCGCCCGACTCCCACTCGCTTTGTGACGGCGAATGAGACAAGAGCCGATGTCGATGCGTCCTGGGCCGTACCCTTTAACACTCATTTTAAAACGCACGGTTATCGAACGATTTCGTTGGGAAAGATCTATCATCAAGCAAGTGACAGCGAAGATGGATGGTCAGCGAAGCCCTGGGCCCCAACAGTCGCAAAGTACGCTTTACCCGATAACCAAGCTATCAATGTGGGCGGAAAAAACGGCCCCAGTACTGAAAATGCAGATGTCCCCGATGACACTTATGCCGATGGGATCATTGCAGCAAAAGCAATCGAAGAGCTCAACCGTTTGGCGTCTGGGCCGCAAGATCCTTTTCTGCTTGCCGTCGGATTTTATAAGCCACACCTTGCCTTCATCGCTCCGAAAAAATACTGGGATCTATACCCCACCGAATCGATCTCGCTTCCTGATAATTACAAGGTTCCCGAAAACGCACCGAAAGCAGCGATGCATCAGTTCGGTGAATTGCGAACTTATTCTGATGTCGTTCAACGTGGACCAATTTCAAACGAACAGGCAATCCATCTGATTCGCGGCTACTACGCGTGCGTCAGCTATGTCGATGCGCAGATCGGCAAGGTTCTCGACGAACTTCATCGTCTTAACTTGGCCGACAACACGATCGTCGTGCTTTGGGGTGATCATGGTTGGAATCTTGGTGACCACACGATGTGGTGCAAGCACTCGACGTTTGAATCTTCGTTGCGAATTCCGTTGATGGTTAAGTCACCTAGTCACGTCGCCGGGCAAAAAACAGACGCGATTGCCGAATCAATCGATATCTATCCAACGCTTTGTCAGTTGAGTGGTTTGCCAATTCCAGAAACAGTCGAAGGGCGTAGTCTGGTTCCATTGCTGGAACAGCCATCGCAAGATTGGCCCAGCTTGGCCTTCAGCCGATTTCGCAAAGGCGATTCGATCCGAACCGATCGCTATCGTTTCAGCGAATACCACGACGAAAAAACGGGGGAATATCTAGGGCGAATGTTGTTCGATCTTCAATCGGATCCATTGGAAAACCACAACATTTCTGAACGCCCGGAAAATTCAAATCTCGTCTTGGAACTGGCAAGCAAACTAGAACAAACTCGTTTGGCAACCGCTAACCCGCCGAGTCCGCGCCGGCAGACGAGTCTAAGTAAATAAACACGGCATCGTCTTGCTCGTTCCAAAGAATCGAAATGCGGTAAGCGACTGATCTTTCCTCATCGCTTTTTGCGGTACCGATTGATCATTGGGCCTGCATTTTTCCCACAATCTTTCTTAGCAAGGATCTTGGTACAAACTTGGTTGCTCTTACCATCAGCCGATTCCTCCATCCGGGAATGACGATGTCTTGGTTATTTCGATAGCCTGCGTAACCTGCTCTGGCCACGGCTTCCGATGACATGATGGATGATGAGAACATGTCAAGTTTTCCCATCCCCGAATCGTCGCCAAAGTTGGATTGTGTTGGGCCTGGTTCTAGGCAAGTGACGTGCAGTCCCGTATCGATCAGTTCTTCGCGTAGTCCCTCGGAAAACGACAGCACGTATGCTTTCGTCGCATAGTAAACCGACATGTAGGGACCGGCCTGGTAGGCAGCGATCGAACCAACGTTAAGCACGCCGCCTTTTCCTCGTTCTATCATTGCCGGCAACAAGAATCGTGTTAGACGGGTTAACGCGACGACGTTCAGCATCAACATGTCCGTTTGTCGATCGTCGGTTAATTCGGCGAAATTGCCCAGGGCCCCGAAGCCAGCATTGTTGACAAGTGTGTCGACCTGAATCGATCGCGTCTGTAGTTGATTGCACAGTTGGTCAACACCGTCGGGACTGGCTAGATCGGCCGGAATGACGGTGGCGACGACGCCATATTGGTCTCTGATTTGATTAGCGACCTCGTTTAGTTTGTCTTCGCTGCGAGCGACAAGCACGACGTTGTCACCCCATTTGGCGAACTCAATCGCTAGGTCTTTGCCGATCCCAGAAGATGCTCCCGTAATCAGAGAAGTGTCAGTCATGATTTTTTTGCTCCCGCATGAATCAGTTTTTTGTTAACGAACTCCATCATTCCCAAATGAGAGAGCTCACGGCCATACCCCGAATTCTTGATACCTCCAAATGGAAGTTCGGCTTGTGATCTAGTGGGTTGGTTAATAAAGACCATTCCGCTTTCGATTTGCTCGGCGACTCTGCGACCTGTTGAGATGTCTTGCGTGTAGACGCTTCCGCCAAGCCCGTATGACGAATCATTGGCAAGTTCAATCGCCGCTGCTTCGTCCTTGACGACGTAAACGCACGCCACTGGACCAAACATTTCCTGGTCGTAACCAGGCATGTCTTTGGTTACTTTGGTCAGGATGGTCGGATTAAAGAATGCTCCGACGCGGTCTGGGCGATCGCCGCCAAGGACGACTTTTGCACCCGCATTGATCGTCGATCGAACCAGGTCCAGCAGATCAGTGGCGGCATTTTCCGACGACAGCGGAGCGAGTGTCGTTTGATCGTCCATTGGATCGCCGAGTTTCAGAGCCTTCATTTGCTCCTTGAACTTGGCGACAAATTCTTCGGCAATTGATTCGACAACGATAAATCGTTTGGATGCGACACAGGACTGTCCGGCATTGACGGTTCGTCCTTTCACTGCAAATTTCACCGTCGATGTTAGGTCTGCGTCCTCCAGCACAATAAACGCGTCGTTGCCTCCGAGTTCAAGGACGCTGCGTTTTAAGTTCTGCCCGGCCTGCGCCGCGACGGCAGCACCCGCCGACTCGCTGCCGGTCAGCGATACACCCTGCACGCGTTTATCGGCAATGATGGATTCGATCAATTCTATGGGTGAAAACAGATTGGTGTAGACGCCACCGGGAAGTCCGCACTGTTGAAACAGGTTTTCGATTGCCTGGGAACACTGCGGTACATTGTTGGCGTGCTTCACCAAAATTGTGTTGCCAGCCATCAAGTTCGGTGCTGCGAATCGAACGACCTGATAGAAAGGAAAGTTCCACGGCATAATGCCTAGCAGGACTCCAAGCGGTTCGTATCGCAGATACGCGTCGACATCGTCTACTTCCATCACTTGATCGGCCAAAAATCGCTCGGCTCCATTTGCGTAAAACTCGGCGATCTTGGCACAGTATTCAATTTCGTACTCGCTTTCGCTAAGACGCTTACCCATTTCTTTCGTGATCAAGCGTGCGTAGTGGTCTGCGTCGGAGCGAAGCAGCTTGGCAAACGTCAGCAACAGGGTCTTTCGCTGCGCAAACGACGTTTGACGCCAATCATGATAGGCGTTATCCGCCCGTTTGATGGCACTAAACGCATCGCTTTTCGTCATCGAGTTGAAAGTTTGCAGCGTTTCGCCAGTCGCGGGATTGATACTCGCAAAGGTCATTGTTACTCCATAATCAGTGTTTGGGGATTTCTCATCATCATCTGCTCGCTTAGTGGAGCAAATTTCAAACCGTTTAATAATCAAGGTGCAAAATAACCAATGGGTAACGGTTTGCAGCATGACGCGTGTTAAGTTCAGAGATGCCGGGTTTCGAGTGTCATCAAATGATCGCTCTATTCTTTCGTTAAAATTCTTTACAATCCAACTGATCAGGGACGAGCGATGAATTGCAGCAAGATGATTTTGACGAGACAGGAACTATTGCGTGCGGGGATTTTGGTGGGCGCGAACGCGACTATCACGCCTGGTTTATTTGCTGAACTCGTGGCGACGGCTCCGCAAACGGAGGGACCATTTTATCCCAATCGACTTCCACTGGACACGGACAACGATTTGCTGCTGGTCAACGACTCGATCACTCCCGGTGTTGGCCAAATCACTCATCTAAGCGGAAGCGTGTTAAACATCGGCGGCACTCCGATCAGAAACGCGTTTGTGGAAATTTGGCAAGTCGACAACAACGCGGTCTACCTGCACACCGGCGATACGCGCAATCGAAATCGTCAAGACACCCATTTCCAAGGCTACGGTAGATTTCTTACCGATGCGAACGGCCGGTACTATTTCCGAACCATTAAGCCGGTCGCTTATCCTGGTCGAACGCCTCACATTCACTTTGCGATTAGCAAAGGTGGAAAACGAGTGCTCACGACTCAGCTGTACATCAAAGGCCATCCGCAAAATAAACGCGACGGAATTCTACAGCGGATTGATGCGAATTCCCGCGCATCGGTTCTTTGTGATTTCAATCCGATCAAGGGATCAATCATGGGTGAGCTGGAGGCGAATTTTGACATCATCATCGGTGCGATGGCTTTCGAGCATGAAGACGGAAAGATGCATGGAATCGGTAAGTCGTTGCGACGCAGTCGCGGGTAAAGCGATTTTGAATCGGTTGATTGGTTCTAAGTAAGCGACACGCTTTGAAGCGTGGGCATCGTGTTCAATGGCTGCGTCGAATCGCCAAATAACCCAGATTCGATGAAGGGTTGCCAGAAGGTGACAATTCGCAGAGCCTGTGCGTAGCACTTTGGAATTCGTTACCCTCACCCCCGACCACCTTGGCGATGCTGAACGAAATCAAGCATAGTTTGCAAAACCTAAAACCTACTCCACTTTCGGATCAACGATTCGATGAATCGCATGAATGGTTTGAGGGACAAAGCAATCAGCAATCGCAGATTCTCAGTTGGCTGCAAGAGTTCGGTCAGGTTCAAATTGCACGCCGCGCAACGAAGCCTTCCTTAATCGCAAAACCGTTTCGCGTCCTTAGTGTTGGCTGCGGAAGTGGGATTCTGGATTTGCCTCTGATCACGACTTTGGCCCAACCAGCAACCGATCGCAGGGAAATGATCCAATACGTCGGCATTGATCCAAACCCGATTGCCTGCGGACGATTTCGTGATGAGTTTCGCAAACTGGGAATTGATTCGACCGAGTTAACCGTTTTGGAAGAAACTGTCGAAACTTACCGTCAGGAACATGTAGTCGATTTGACGCACGTTGTCCATTCGATGTATTACTTCGCCGATCCTGCAGCTTCGTTACAGTCGCTGATTCAGAATGTCGCAGAAGATGGTGAGCTTGTGATCTTTCAGGCTCCCAAGGGTGAATTGAATCGTTTGGCCGATTGTTTTTGGCAGGGGCACGTCGATGACCCAATCTGGTTCAGCGCCGATCTGGAAAAACACTTAGAAGAAAGAGGTGTCGCATTCACTCGTTCGTCACTTCATGCCGAGGTCGACGTGACGGATTGTTTCGATCCTAATTGCCCCAAAGGACGATTGACCTTTGACTTTATCGTTCAATCCGATTGCGGGGAACTCTCGCATCCGATTCGCGAAAGTGTTTTAGACCATCTTCGATCGATCAGTCGCATCGAAGGCGAAAAGATCCTCGCCCCGCATCCAGTCGACGTCTTTGTGATTCATCATTCAAGTGATTCATCGGTCAAGTGATTCATCATTCAAGTGATTCGCTAATCCAATCCGAAGCGGTTGGTGCAAGCTCGCCGTAGAACATCATCCAAGTCCGCTGCCGAAATCGCCACACTTGTTGGGCTTCATCTCTGCAACCTTCCAAGTATGGCCCCAGGTGCTCGTCGGCCATCATTTGATCCAGCGTCAAATCATCGTCGAACAAGCAACGCTGCAAATATCGTTCAGCGGTCTCGGTGTCTTCCAATTCAACCGTCCCGTCGTATTCGATGGGATGGAAGTACAGTTGGTCAGCGGCCAATCGTGATTGAAGCGATTCCATTACCTCTTCGGCACTGCAGTACGCGACTGAACCGCTTGAGTGTTTTGATTTTAGGTATTCTTGATGGAATTTCAAATAATGAGCGGATTCGCTTGCGTGCGCGATGAAGCCAAGGCCGCGGGAATCGGTTGCAGCCACCATCTTTTCCACAGCAAGATCAAGCTCTTTTGTTGGAACGCAGTACAGCGCATGCGTCGCCCACACGATTGGGAATGCCTCCGACGACAGATTTAGTTCTTGCGCCGTGCAACGAAGTTCATCCGCGGCAACGAATGGCGGCGTCAGCTTTTCTTTTGCCGTGTCGATCGAAAACTGGGATGGATCCAGCAACGTGTACGGAATTGTTAGATCGCCGGCCGCTGGTTCGTTTCCGCCCCATCCGCCGTACCGCTGCAACGCGGATGGGAACTGTCCGCTGCCACAGGCTACATCGAGCACTCGTAAGCGGTCGTCGAATTGCGTTCGCAGGGCGGCAATGACATCCGCCCACCGAACGCTTTGTGCAAGTTCTCGATAATCTTTCGCCGCCAGACGATAGAACGCTTCCATGCCGATTCGCCCTTTCTCGCTCCAGTGTTGGCAGCTACGGTCGAATGTGGAAATGGTCGGGTTTTCGGATGACATACGAGCTTGATCGTGATTGGTAGGAAACAGAGG
>CAYVAN010000180.1:0-2456 GCA_964449225.1 uncultured Rhodopirellula sp. | reverse complement strand
GCCAACAGTTCGAACACTACGGCGCTTGCGAAGCTTGCCAAAGAATCGGGTTGTTTGGCGTGTCGATTACGTCACCGGGATTCAAGCCCGGCATAAATCGTTGCCAGTCACCGTTGACCATGTGCGGCGCGTCGATCACCTTCGCACCATCACCAAAGTAGGTCGTCGCTAAAACCATACGCGGCGTGGTGGTCAGGTTCCCGCCCGCAGTGTGGAAGTTGTAGTTGTGGTGAAAACTGATCTCGCCCAAATCAAATGGTGTGTTATTGATTCGGACATGACGCTCACGAAATCGCTCGATGATTCGTGCATCATAGCTGGTGTCAAATTTGTTGAACGGGATGTCAGCGACCATGTCGACCAAGTTCATGCCTTCAGCAAAACCCAGCGGGCCCATGTTTAGCGGAATCGCTTGCAATGGAATCCAAACCGTGCAGACGTCTTTGGTTGCAATCGGAAAATGGTGCCCATCGTAGTGCCAAGGCGTGCGACCGCATCCGGGTTGCTTCGACAGAGCGTTGTCGTGGTAAAGACGAATTTTTTCGACGCCAAGTAGTTCTGCTGCCATCCGCGCGAGTCGTTTGCTGAACACCAACGCGCGAATGATTTGGTTATCGGGCCACATCATTTCCAGGCTGCCAAAGCGACTGCCCATCTGGTCACCGGCCGCATTGAGCAGCGTCGTCAGTTCGGCCCGCATCAGCGTCAGTAAACCGGGACTCAAGACGTCTTTTAACTTAATGAAACTGTTTGCTTGGAACGACGCAATTTGCTTGGCAGTTAACTCAAACGCTTCGTCGAGTTCCTGTTGCATTGCATCGGCGTCCGGTGTCGGATGCGATGGGGGCTCAGGCAATGTGACCAAGTCTGTTTGGGGCTCGGATGAATTTTCAGCCAACGACATGTACCAATCCCACCATTGCTGGTTGTCTTGATCCCATTGTTGGTTGATGTCGTCGGTGGATGCATGGTCCGAAGACAGAAATTCGTTTGCGCCTGGCTGGATTTCTTTGTTAGGTTGGATTTCTGCGTCGGACTGGGGTTTAGGCATGCGTTTGTTGATGGTGTAGAGGGTGAGGTTCAGGGTTTGGCGACCTGATGCCGAACGCAGCAATGCGTTACCAGAATGAAAATGATGTTCGCGCACGGACGGTTCATAACCGATCATCACAAATGACGCGTTGTTGCGGGCCGATGGAAATCACCCTAATTCGGATGTCGGTTTACAGCAGGCTTAAATGCATCACGACAAATCGCTTGTCGTCGTCAGTCCAGCACTCATCCATTGCGAACCCAGCTTTCGCAGCCATTGCGGTAAACTGATCAATCGAATACTTGTGCGAATGTTCGGTCAGAATTCGTTCACCTTTCGCAAACGAGAATTCAGCATCGCCAACGGTGACGGTTTGCTCCGCTTGGCTTTCGATGTAAATCTCAATACGCGAATGTTCTTCGCTGTAAATCGCAACGTGCTTGAAATGATCTAAATCGAAATCGGCATTGAGTTCGCGATTGATTCGCGTCAAAAGATTTAGGTTAAACGCTGCGGTTACCCCAGCGGCATCATCGTAGGCCGCGACCAACGTTTCAGGGCATTTATCCAAATCAAAACCGATCAACAAACCGCCACCGGAATGGCATTGTTTGGCGATCTCGGATAAGAGGACTACCGCTCGATTGGTTCGGAGGTTGCCAATGGTTGAGCCGGGGAAGTAAACCGTTACGGGAGTGGTTTCAAATTCCTGCGGCAAATCGAAACCGGCAGTAAAGTCGGCGACGATCGGGTGGATATCAAGATTAGGATAATCAGACCGCAATTGATCGGCGGTTCGCATCAAATGCTCATCCGAAATATCCACGGGCAGATAGGCGCGTTGGTTATTCAAGTGGTCAAGTAACAGTCGAGTCTTCGTGCTGCTACCGCTGCCATATTCGACAAGCACGGCATCGTCGCCAATTCGGTTCCCAATTGCATCCGCATTGTCCTGCATGATGCTAGCTTCGGTGCGTGTTGGATAGTATTCCGGAAGCTCGCAAATCTGATCGAAAAGCTGCGAACCTTTTTCGTCGTACAGGTATTTGCAGTGAAGTTCTTTTTCGTTTTTCGATAGCCCCTCGATAACATCGTCGTGGAAACCGGGGGTCTGCTCCTTCAAAGTTCGAGATGATGAAGCAGTGCCCGTCAGGTCCAAGCAATCAGATTGCGGCATAATTGATTCGTGTCGAGGAAGGGGCGAAAAGGAATCCGATGATTCAAAGGAATTCAAAAATTGCAGCCCTCTGGTAGCTCGCTAAAAACAGCGAACCTTTGAATGAAGTCTAAAGCGTTGCCAAGTTGTGTACAACCGAAGCCAGGGCAATCCAGGGCAAATCAGTTTTTCAAGGGGGGGGGGATCGTCATTAGGTAGCGATCGCCGCGTAGGCGTTCGGTTTCCCTGCAATCGCCGAAGCTCTGC
>CAYVAN010000179.1:0-9638 GCA_964449225.1 uncultured Rhodopirellula sp. | reverse complement strand
AGTCCGGTTCTGTGAGAGGCCCACCGGGGAGCAATCCCCCGGGCCTACTCGACCATTTAACCCATTGTCATTTAACCCATTGTCATTTAATCCCGTGCAACCCAATTGCCTGAACCGCGCTTCGCTTGTTCCGGCCTACATTTACATCCACAAAGAAATTTGAAAATGTTCTAGCGTTTTAAGTCTGGGAGAATAAATCGTTCATCTGAATACAGATCGATAAATTCGACAATCGAATTTTGCTGACCATCGATTGCTTCGTCCGCAGCTTCCTGGACACCACTTTCTGCTAAGTGACGAAAGTAATTGGGAACCGCGACGCGAACTTTCATTGCGACGGTTAGGTTGATTCGCGTTCTGCTTTGGTCAGCTTGGGCATCAAGTGTCGTCTCGTATTCTTCCAAACGTCCAGCGGGTCGGCGGGAAATCGTTCGCACCTTCATGCGAGTGGCATCGATATCAGCATTCTGGCGAAGAATTAGTTCGTCCGCTTCTAGCATCGGATCGTCCAGACCGACGGTTAGCTCTTTTACGGCTACTAAATCAGTCTTGGATCGACCGCGAATCGCATTCAAGATTGGGCGATCATCCTTGGATGTATCCAAATCAACATCGATCACGCGTTCGTCAAGTAAACGCATCCCCGAATCGCCGACGATCGCTTTGGTCGCATTCTTGCGAATCATGATTTGGCGAAACTTATCAAACGGACAGTCGACAGCAAAACTCCGCGTCGCTTGCCCCAACGCAGGATGGTCCACGGATCGCAGCTGCCACGCAGCAATCCCGGCGATCAACAAAAGAACTAACGCGACGGCGATCAGCAAATACTTTTTCATCAGTGACCTTGTGATTTTGGGGTGAGACAGAGAGTAGTCCAACGACGTTGCAGAATCACTAGTGCTTATTGAATTTGAATCACAGCGACCCAAAAGAACTGGTCGTCATACGCATGGCAGCAGATCCGTATTTGTCGTTCGACTGCTCCCGCGAAGTTGGGGCGAAGTTCGTTACTAGGCAGATCACGCTTTCCAGTTTCAGAAAAGCTTCGGGAATGAAGTTTCTTGCTCCACCTCACGTGCTTGGCCGACGGTTCAGGCATGCGGTCTCTGGATCGTACTGGTAGTCGGAAATCATCCCGCTTTTGATCAAGTCAATCGTTCGCTCGACAACATCAAGCGGAACGAGGAACCATTCACGGGGGCGGACCTTGTCACCGAAACGGTCCGCGAGTTGGACGTCCAGCCTCGCTTTGCTAAAGAACTTGTGCAGCAGCGATTCAAGAGCCTTGCGATTGATGTTGGCCAGTTGGAAGGTGGCGACGAGTTCGGCTTCGGCGAGCAAAAACGTGGGATCTTTCTTCGCTCCGGCAATGCGTGTTACGGGGTCGCCGCCAGTGACTCCAATCTTATGTAGCACTTCGCGGTTCTCGGCAATGAACGGATCGTTGGACAAGCTTCTTGCGACGTAAATCGTTCCGGATTCTTGATCGTCGTCGTCCAGTGAACCTGAGAAGAGTGGCCCTGCTTCCGTGTAGTCCTCATCGACCTCGGGCTGAGGCGGAACAATCCGGCGACTGGTCTCGTCTCTGTTCAGGGCGCGGCGGAGCGAGCGCATCAGCAAGTCGGACTCGGTGCCGTTGCCAAAGATCACACGCAATCGCCGGTCGCGCTCCCCGTGCTCGGGCGTGAACCATTTATCGGCATCAGCGACCAATGCGGTTTGGCCATCCACGATGAACCAATCGCCTTTCGAGATCTTGGAACGCGGGCTATCACGGAACAACTCGGTCGTCTGCCGTTGCGATTTCAAATCGGCTTGAACTTCCTCGAACGCCGCGCGGAACAGGTCGAAGTCCTCGCAGGGCTTTCGCTGGGCAATGTCATCTGGAGCGTTTCGCTGGCTCGCGGACCGGACGTGCTTCATTTCGGTGATGTCGTCGCCGACACCGACGCCCAAGGCATCGAGAAGCTCGTCATCGGATGCAATCTCGTAATCTTCGCTTGGCTCAGCGACGCCCCCTTCATCCCCAGCCCCTGTCCCCGAGACAGAGCGAGGAGAACCAGATTGAAGCAATCCATCCTCGTCGAATGGCTTTAGCAGCTCCATGCACTCAGCGTTCTCACGAATACGGTCCAATCGAACGGCGTAGAGTCGTTCGAAGATGTCGTTGTCTTCGCCGTGCCTCGGCACCCGATCGTGTTCTCGGCAGAACCGCTGGATGTCCTCGAATCCGGCGATCATGCGTTCTTGCTTCGCCGTGTAGGTTTGGACCTGTTTCGTTTCGGTCTCAACCCCCAGCTCCGATAGCAACGCATCGTCAACGTCGGTGAACGTTCCGGTTTGCTTTTTACCCACTGGCGTTCTCCTGTTTCATTCGTTGCAAGAAAGCGATGCCCTCGGCCATCCGCCGCTCCCAAGCATCCTGGCTGTTGATCTGTGGCAATCGTCCCCGCTCATTCTTGAACTTGACCGCCCGCCTTGCCAAGTCACGGGCCTCGTCGGGCGTTAACTGGGCACGTCGGCCAGCGATGGCGGACTGAACCTGGCGAAGCCGCTCTTCGGTCATTGCCTTGGCCAGAATGTTGTACGCCTCGCTGAAAGGATTGATCGAATCAATCAGGTCCACGTTCAATTCCCGAACGTCCGTCACGTAGCGGCGAATGCCGTCGATCAGGGAGGTGTTGGTAGTGGAGGTTGTTAAACCTCCTGCCTCAGGATCTTTAACAAGATCCACTACGGCTCGATTGCCCTGTTGAATCAGGTTCATCGCCGCGACGGCCCGTTGCCGGACCGCTTCCTGATCCTCATCGGAAAGGTCCGGGTACTTTTCTTGAATGATCTTGCCCATTCGCTGTTGAGTGGTCTCCTGCGGCGGTAGCTCCTCGTTGAACAAACCGTCCTGAACCGTTCGCGTGTCTTGAACGAAGCTGGCAATCACCTCATTCAAATCCTCGCGACAGATTCGAGCTGCCTCTTCACTTTCAGTCTCCGCCAGCCCGTTGATCTCGACTTGCACCGTCCCGGTACGCCGGTCCACGCCGATGTTGCATCCTTCGGGATCGTAACCGTCCGGCCCCCAGTCGATATCGGCAAGTGAAGGTTGCGTTGTCGCCTTGGGCCGGAACTCAAATCGAGGTGCCAGCACTTGTTCCATCAGCAGACTTGCCGCGATCGCCTTCAACGTATCGTTGACGGCCTCGGTGACCGCTTGCTCCGATGCGTCCGGTTCGGCGATCAGGTTGGTGAACCTAGCCCGAGCCTTTCCAGGAGCGTCACGAGTTGCCCGGCCAATGATCTGCACGATCTCCGTCAAGCTGGATCGGTAACCGATCGTCAACGCATGTTCGCACCAAACCCAGTCGAATCCTTCCTTGGCCTTTCCGAGAGCAATGATGATGTCGACGTGGTCTCGGTTGTCGCGATTGTCGGGATCAGCCAAAGCCGCATCGACCCGCGACCGTCGGACCGGTTCGTCGTCGACTAAGTCTGCGACACGCAACACCCGCCCCGTGGTCGTCTTCACAAGCTGGAACCCGGTCGCCTCGTCAGTTCCCTGCCACTCACCGAGTGTTTCCAGAATGTGCTCCACCTCTTTGTGCTTGTCCTGCGTGCTTTCGCGGCTGTTCACGTTCGGAATGTGGATGATCGTCTTTTCGTTTTCATCAAGCACCTTGGGCAGATCGTCGACGTAGCTTCCCGAATAGAAGTAATAGCCGATGTCCAGCCGTTTCAGATGCTGGTAGCCGCCCAGTTGTTCGTAGTACGTGTAAGTCACCGTCTCGAAGCGGCGTTCGTCCTCCGGCATCAGAACGGCGGCAGCATCGCCACGGAAATAGCTGCCCGTCATGGCCATCAAGTGACCCTTGTCGCGCTCGATCAACTGGCGAACGAACTCACCCAGACGATTGTCTTCGCTGACGCTGATGTGATGAAACTCGTCGACTGCGATCAGCCGATCATCAAACACTTCGGCACCGAATTTTTCAAACGCGAATCGAAACGTCGCGTGCGTGCAAACCAAGGCTTGGTCGTCCGACTTCAGAAATTTGCCCAGCGCGTCCACCTTGCCGCCTTCCGTTCCGGCGGCATTGCAAAGGTTCCACTGCGGCTGGATCGTCCAGTCCGCAAAGAACCCATGTTCCTTCAGCGACGTATTGGAAAAGCTCGCCCCAATCGACTTCTCAGGAACCACAACGATCGCCTGCTTCAAACCCTGTCGATGCAGCTTGTCCAATGCGACGAACATCAACGCGCGGCTCTTCCCCGACGCTGGCGGCGACTTCAGCAGCAAGTATTGCTCGCCTCGAAATTGCCAAACCCGTTCTTGCATCTGGCGCATGCCCTGGGAATTAGGAATTGCGAATTTTGAATTAGGAATGGTGACGGAAACGCCAGGTAGTGATTTCATGTTGTTTGTGCTCATTCTCAATTCCTAATTCCTAACTGTCTTCAGAATGCTTCCGAGGATTTTCATTAGTTCTTCGGCGTCGTTCAGTAGCGAAGATGCGTGATCGTCTGGGAGGTAATCGGTATCGGTCAGCAGGCGAATCCAGTAATGCGTTTCGCGAGCTTCTTTGAAAGCGATGCTCAGTTTCGCGGCGAAGTCTCTTCGCGATTGACCACCGATGGCTTCCTCGACATTCGCACCAATTGATGTGCCACTGCGAAGCAGTTGTTTACCCAGTACAAATTCCCGCTGCTCTTGCACCAAATAGCGATGCACCTTCACAACCCGAATCGCAAAGGCATAGCTCTTCTGCCGAACAACGTTATCCTCCTTCATCGCCATCCCCATTTCCTAATTTCGAATTCCTCATTCGTAATTCTTTCTCAAGCTCCTCAATCTGCCTCAAGTCTTCCGCGTCCGCCTCGGTCACTTCCGCGATCATTCGCTGCGCATCAAACGTCTCGTAGCGGTCGTGGGCAACTCGCGTCATTTCATCACGACTGACTTTGCCCGGACCTTCCAGGACCGCTTGGTCATTGAATCGCAGCAGATCGTCGACGTTCTTTCGCCAGTAGTCGAGCGTCAGATCCTTGCGGTTCTTCACTCTCAATTCGGCCTGTTCCAAAAAGATCACGACCAGCCGGTTCAGCGTGTCGATCTCGTCTTGGCTTAAATAGTTTTTCGCGACGATCACGTCGGCCTTGCGAACCCGCGCCCCCTTCCAACTGGTCAGCTTCATGTTCGGTTCGCTTGGATCGGCACGCGCGACGACCAGCTCGGCGGCGGTGTGTCCCGTCGCGGCGTAGTGCAGCTTGTTTTGCACTTCGGCAAAGAACAGTTGTGTGTCCCGGTCGTCGATCCCGTAGTCGCTGCTGAGTGCGAACAGGTCTCGGACCTTCTGGTAAAACCGTTTCTCCGACGCCCGGATCTCGCGGATTCGCGCCAGCAGCTCGTCGAAGTGATCCCAGCCCCCGGGGTCTTTCAGACGCTCGTCGTCCATCACGAAACCCTTGACCAGGTATTCGCGAAGGTGGGTCGTCGCCCATTGCCGGAATTGGGTGCCGCGTGGGGAACGGACACGGAAGCCGATCGCAAGGACCAGGTCCAGATTGTACTGTTTTGTACGGTATTTCTTGCCATCGGCGGCAGTTGTCAAGGATTCCTTGACAACTGAATCGGCCCGCAATTCACCCTCTTCCAGGATGTTCTTGGCGTGTAACGAGACGTTCTGTTTGGTCGTTTGGAACAGCTCAGCGATCTCGGATTGGCTCAGCCAAATCGTGCCACCGTCGACCCGCAGTTGCAGTCGGCTCTCCCCGTCTTCGGACGTGTACAGGATCAGATCGCTCATGTCTGCTTCTCCTTGGCGGTCATCTCCGTGTACATCTGGAACAGCGTTTCCAGCCGTTCGGTGTCGTTCTTGAAGCGGCGACCAATGTAGATTCGTTCGAGCGTTTCATCGTTACGATCGTGAGCGGCCCGCAGATCGTCGGGCATTTTGTCCGGGTCATACAACTCCGCGATCGTCGCTGGCCAATGAGCTTCGCGGGCGAGCAGGATGTCTTCAGCACAGCGAGTCAGGTCGGCTTTGTTTTGGTCAGTGAGTGTTGGGACGGGAAATGTGTTCCAACCGAGCGTGTTGGAGTATCGGTAATCAGTCTTTATCTTTCCACAAACGGTGCCAATCCAAACCAAGTGGAGTGTCGACGCAACTAAAGACATGTTCCATAGTTCCGCGTCTAATAAACCGAACGCCGCATTCGTGATGATTGTCCCAGGTGGCTGGTATGCCACTGGCAAGTACTGTCTTGAAACTGATGAGTGAATAGGCACGACTATCACGGTTTCATCACCGGCCTGGCGCCGTTGCTGGAAAGCATGAGGCGTCGATGCCCCCTCACGAGTTAGTTTCTTGGAACTTTCCGACCGGCTCCTCTCCACGGCTTCGAGTCGCGTTGCGATCGCTGGTATGGCCTGCGATTCTTCCCTCACCGAGTCGTCTATCCAAAGGCAGTATCTTGAAGTTCCATTGATGGCATCCCTGGAACCAACAAACCTCCTCACAAACTTCGTCGCGGTCGCGTATTGGTCAACGAGTCCGCATTTTTCTTGTCGGTCGAGAATCAGATTACCACCATCAACTGGCTTATTCCCGATGGTCATACTTGAAATCGCAGATATACAGTTCGTCGAAGCGACAACGACCATGTTTCCGTGCGGGACAAGATATGGACCAATGTTCTGGACCTCTCGTCTACTCGCTTCTCGCATGTGCCCGCCAGCGTAAATCACAGCTGTACCGTCGTCGTTTGACAGCCCAATTATCACCACCGTTACGCCAGCATTGTACGATGCTAAGTTGGCCCACTTGAATGAAGTGTGGGCGAAGGCGATTCGCAGTCCTTTGCTAAATATTAGGGGCCATAGTCTCGCTACTTGTTCGCCCTGTGAGATGGAATTCGTGCAAACAAAAGCACAAATCGCATTCGCTTGACAAGAGTAGTTCGCGAACTTCATGAACCATCCGCAAACATAGTCTAGTGACTTCCAGCTGTTGCTGATGCTTCCGAATACATGCGACATATCCGATTTTTGCGTTTTGTCCTGTTCAGTCCCTCCTTTGTATGGCGGATTTCCGCAGATATAAGTCTCACCACCCTCATTCTCGAAATCAATTTCCGTCTGATCCAGCGGAGTTTGAAACAAATCGTCTTCGGTCAGCTTTGTCACGTCAGTACCAGTGGGCGGACAGACCTTCAACCAATCAAGCCGCAGCGCATTTCCGTGTGTGATCCAATTCTGTTTTTCAAGCGGCAAGAAGTGCAGCAGTGCCGCGCGGGGACCCAGGTACAACTCATCACACTGGTACTCCGCGATCACCAATGCAAGCCGAGCGATCTCGGCGGCGAAGTGCCGGATTTCGATGCCTCGGAAGTTGGTTAGCGGAATGTCGGTCAGCCGATCGGACTCGCCCCGACGCTTGTTGATCTCCGCCTCGATCCGTCGCATCTCCTTGTAAGCGATCACAAGAAAGTTGCCGCTGCCGCACGCCGGATCAAACACGCGAATCCGTGCGATGCGTTTGCGAAGGTTTAGCAACTTACGAGCGTTATCACCCGCTTCCTCTAGCTTGGCGTTCAGGTCATCCAAGAACAACGGATCAAGCACTTTGCGGATGTTCGGCACGCTTGTGTAGTGCATCCCCAACGCACCACGCTCCTCGTCATCGGCCACTGCTTGGATCATCGAGCCGAAGATGTCCGGATTGATTTTGGTCCAGTCCAACGACCCGATGTGCAGCAAGTACGACCGAGCGATTTGCGTGAACTTGGGAACGTTCTCTTCGCTGGTTCCGCCGCCAAACAATCCGCCGTTGACGTAGGGAAACGCCTCCGCCCAAGACCGCAGCTTCGCATCCGCGCGTTTGTCGCCGTGAACATCCATCGCACGAAAGATCTCCGACACGACGAAGTGAGTGTTCTCGCCACTCGGCTCGCTCATTTGCCGGACAGTTTCGGTAAACAGGTCGTCGCCGCGAAAGATCCCGGTATCCTCGGCGAAGAAGCAGAAGATCAACCGTGCAAAGAAGTGATTGAGTTCTTCCCGTCGCTGATCGCCGTCCCAATCGGGATTGTGCTTGAGCAACTCGACGTACAGCCGGTTCAGCCGCCCGGTCGCCTTGATGTCAAATGCATTCTCGCGGATCTGACGAACCGTCGAGATTCCCGCCAGTTCCAGGAAGTAACCGAAGTGGTCATCGAGTTGCTCGTACTCGCAAACCAATGGCGGTTCGTCCGACCCGAGTTTCTCGGCATGAACGACTCGGCCATCAGTCACCAAGACGAACTTGGCTTTGTGCTTCGATGTCGCTGGCGAATCGACCAACCGTCGCATCGTGTCACCAACCAGGTCAGTCTCGCGACCAATGCAGTGGGGAAGTGCCGCAACGTGAATGTTGTTTCGCTGCAAGACCGTGACCGAATCGGCGACATTCACGTCTGACTTGTTCGTCGTGTTTTTGCCGGTGCTTCGCAGCCGCTTGATGGTGGCGGTTTTATTTCCGAACGCTTCCAAGAACGCATAGGGGAACTCGGCGGCGTCATAGTCCGCACGCATCAGTTCGCTGACAGCTTCCTCAATCTCAACTGCGTTCAAACGTCGCCCCCAGGCAGAATTGCAAAGACCACAAACAACAACCGTGCAACCGCAGCCACCCGTTGCCTGCGAAGTGCTACAATCGTAGGATCCCTCCAGTTGGTCCGCAACCATACCGGTTGCCACCGGCCCGACAGACAGCGTCAATCGGCAAGTACAGACAATTGCCAATTCGCAAGCACAGGCACCCCGCACGCCCGAGCAAAAACCTGATGGAATCCTTCGGCCAAAAGATCCGAGACCTCCGCCAAGCCAAGGGCTACAGCCTCCGTCAGCTCGCCCCGATTGTCGGCGTCGGCTTTTCGTACCTCAGCAAAGTCGAATGTGAGCGTCTCCCTTTCGGCGATTCGCCATCCGCCGACCTCATCATCCGCTTGGCCGAAGCCCTTGATGGCGATGCGGATGAGCTTCTGCTGATCGCCGGTCGGATTCCTGATTCGATCGCGAAACGAATATGCGAACAGCCAAGTGAATTCCGAATTTTGGCCGGATGCAGCAGGCAAGAGTTGAAGTCACTCGCGAAGGCGATCCAGCGATAGGCTCGGTCTCGGCTGGCGATGAATGAATTACGCGGGAACGAACTGAAGCGAAGAGAAACAGTGAATCGGGCATAACAAATCGCAATGCAGCAACATCCGCTGAAACGCGCGAGCGATCCTTGACAGCACTAACGCGCACCACCATGGACTATCACACCACGCAACATTGAACGCACCATGAGACTGACCCATATCCACCTTCGCTGGTACAAGTCCTTCAACACCAATACTGAAACTCGCGGCGAACGGATCGCTTGGGATTCGGTAGGGCCCCCTAAGCAATCAGACGGCTACTTCCCATTCGTTAGCGTGTTCCGCTCCCAACGTCGCCTGATGGCATCCCACAGCTGCTCCAGCTTCAACGCCGCGATCTTGGCCGCCTGCTCATCGCGTCCCAGATAGAACTTCTGCTGCGTGTAGCCCGACGCGGTCCTCTTCCAACCGATGTTCCGAACGAACAGCCCTCGACGGTCCCGACAAAGCTCTTTCTTTCG
>CAYVAN010000178.1:0-9648 GCA_964449225.1 uncultured Rhodopirellula sp. | reverse complement strand
CACTTTTTCACTTTGGAGTATTCGCCATTGTCGCTCGGCTCCCCGAGCCGATTGCTTTGTCGGCTCGAAGAGCCGAGCGACATTGCCCAGCCTGAAAAACTAATTTGCCCCTGCTTGGTGATCCCCCAACACATTGGGGCCGACGTAGCAGTAGCCTAGATACTAAGACGATGACGACGTGTGCGGACAAGGATGATCCCATGACTAAAAACAGAGTTTCGCACGACGCCAATGATCGTCTAAGCAGTGATCAATTTCTAAGCAACCAAGCACGCAGGCGACGCCAAAGCAGATCACGCCGGCGAAAGCTATTCTTTATTTCCGTTTTGGGAATGATCGGATTGCTAGTCCTCGGTGGCCCCAGCCTGATTAGCCATTCTTCACTGGGACGATCCTTGATCACGAAGACGCTTGAAGGCTACGGGCTTGATAGTGAGATCAAGGCGATGCGGATTGGCTGGGTCACTCCACTGCGGATCGAACAACTACAACTTCGTGGTGCCAGCGGCGCGACCGACTTGTCAGTCGATCGTATTGACGCAGATGTCACGATCATGGATCTGATCCAAGGTTCATCGCCCATTGAACATGTCATTGTCAGCGGTGTTCGCCTGGCGTGCCAAGTGACCGACGGTCAATGCAGTATCGAAGAAGATATTGCCGGACTTCTGGAAGGACCAAGTAGCGGGGAACCAACGGTCGGACATATCGAATTGACAGATGTCACGGCAACGATCAAAGACTCCGTCACACGCGAAGTTTGGGAACTTGCGCAAGCATCTTCTGAAATTGACCTAACCGCCGTTGATTTGAACTCTGGCGGTCAGGCGACTCGAACGGTCGCTGGATTCACGGGCGTGCTTACTGAATCGAGCGGAAGCGGCGGAACCCTTCAAGGATCCATCGACTTTGTTGCGTCACAGTGGCAGGTGAATCTAGAAAGCGAATCGTTACCGTTGTCTTTTGCTTCCATTTTGAGGCGTCGATTTCCGGAATCCGCTGCTGCACTCCCCTCGGTGATCACCGGTGACGCGACGGGCGAGATCCTGTTGGCCAGCGGAGATGACGGCACCACGACCGCCTCGATTCGCGAATTGCGAATTCGAGATTTGACGGCTGAAAACAACTCCATTGCAGATCATCAGTTGGACAAACCGATTGGACCGATGGTGATCTGGAAGAACTCATTGGCGACTTTCGATGGCGACCTTTTACTAACAGGACAAAGGGTGGTTGGAAAGCGATTGGTCGCCACCACCGACTTTGGGAAAGCTGCAATCGATGGTGCGTTCTCGCGAAATTTCTCTTGGACGGGCACCGCTGACAATCCGCTGCATTGGTTGGAAGGAATCGACGGGTTTGCTGAAATCGAAGTCGATCTCCCCAAGCTGCATGCTTCGCTGCCTGGCGTTTTACCGATCCGTAACGGCGTTCGCTTGGCTTCCGGACGCGCCATTGCAAGCGTGAAATCGCTCCCTAAAAAATCCACAGATAACACACGACGTAGCGAATTGATGCTGCATAGCGACGTAATTCGGGCGACATCACGGGGCAATGATGTGTTGATCGACCCGATTGATTTAAGAGGCATCGTCGCAAGTGAAGCGTCGGGCGTTCGGGCCGAGCGCTTTCAATGGGATAGCTCATTTGGCAAAGCCGTTGGCCAAGGCGATCTTAGAAGCGGTAGTGCAGACCTTGAAATTAATTTTGGTCGGCTCTTTGCGATGCTTCAGCCCATCGTGGAATTAAACCGATCACAACTTTCTGGTATCGCCAAAGGCGATATTCGTTGGAACGCAACCGATCGCGGACAGTGGATGCTAAGCGGACGCGGCGACGCAAAAAACCTGCTTGTCAAAATGCCCAACGGACAACGGTTAAAACGAGATTCTATCAGCGGTGAAATCGAAGCGGTCGGAAATTGGCAAAACCAAACGCTAAGAACGCTTAGCCAAGCCCTGGCAACGTTCAACACCGGACGACGCGGTGCTGATTCGCTGACCATCAAGGCGGAACTTTTACAACCGGTTCAAAACCCAAGCCTTGGCGCAATCATGGCAGTTGGAATTAAGTCAACTGGCAGACTGGAAACGGTTTATGAAATTGCGTCACCCTGGTTGCCAACGAACCTTCGCCAAATGTCAGGCGAATTTGAGCTATCAGCACGAACCGATGTATCGTCGTCTTCGATGACTCTAAGCCGTGCTTATGCAAAGCTAAACAAGGCTCTGGTTGCTTATTCTGATCGGGCATTCCGCCAGCAACAAATGGCTGTTTCGCTAGTGGGCAATTTAGCTTTGCCGGATTTGAAGTTACAAGCGGATGAGCTGACGATTCAAAGCGACGATCTTGACGTCCAAGCCCGAGGGATGGTGACCGCTGATGAAGTCGAAATTACTGTTGACTGGAAAGCGAACCTGCCTGGCCTGCAAGGAATCTCTGGTAAATCATTTGTCGACAATCACGCAATCAATCAACCGATTGCTCGAGTGAGCTTTGAATCGGATGCGAGAAATATCAGCGACAAGCATTGGGCTTTGATGGGTGTTTGCGTCGGCCAATGCAAAATTTCAAAAGACGGAGATTGGATTGAGATCCTTCAAACAACTGATGGTCAAAATTTATCGGTTGTTAGACCGGTTGATCCGTCGGGGCCGGTTGCACGCCCCTTTTCTAATCTTCCAGCCAAACCGCGAACGAGAATCATTTGGTCCGAGCCGAATGTGAAACTTGGTGGTGCCATTCGCATCAACACCGCTAACAAAACCTTCGTTGCAGACGGACTGGAGATTGCTGCCGATTGGTTTGCCGCAGCGATTGATGGCGATATTCAAGTCAACGATAAAGGAATGCTGGCTAGACTTGGTGGACCGGTTCGATTGAAAATGGACCAGGTTGGAAAGCTAATCACGCCGTTAGTCGGTACCGAAGTCAAACTATCCGGTATCCATGAAACTCCGTTTTCAATTGATTTAGAACAACCATTTCACCCCGGCGGACAGACGCAGCTTTACGCCAAGGCTGATATCGGCTGGGATGCAGGCGACGTCGCAGGTGTTGAATTTGGCGGTGCGCGCGTTCCGATTCAAATCACCCAGCAAACGGTTAGCATCAAACCAACAAAGATCCCGATCGATCAAGGTTTCATTCGCGCTGCTGGCTTGGTTCACTACAACGCCGAATCACCCTGGATGCAGTTGGAACCAGGGGTCATCGCAGATTCCATTGAACTGACCCCCGCGTTGACCCAAAGGTGGTTGAAATTCCTGGCGCCCGTCGTCGCAAATTCGGCAACGGTCAAAGGAACTTTGTCAGCGGAAGTTCAAGAAGCAATGATTGTCTTTGATGACACCTCTCAGACCCGCGTTTCCGGACAGCTGAACGTCGGTAGCGCGGAAATGTCATCGGGTCCACTGGCCGATCAACTTCTGGGCGGCATCAATCAGCTTTCAACGTTGACAACCTTGGTGGGAGGTCGAGCGACCAATGCGAAGGCCGGGCAAACACTGATTACGATGCCTGCGCAATCCATCGACTTTTCAGTGAACCAAGCAACCGTGACTCATGACCGGATGTATTTCAACATCGACCGGGCTTCCATCGTCACCAGCGGACAAGTGGGATTTGATGGACGCTTAAACATGACTGCGCAAGTACCTTTGGACCCTCGCTGGCTGGGTCGGGACTTACAAGGCTTGGCAGGCCAATCGATCACATTGCCGATCAACGGAACCATCAACCGCCCAACCGTCGATTCCAGCGGAGTCAGCCGAGTGGCCACTGAACTAGGCGCGAAGGCAATCCAACAGACGACTGAGAATTATCTTCAGAAACAACTCGGACGCGGCTTAGAGAAACTGCTAGGACGATAGCAGTTTTATGCGCAAATTGTTGTTTAGGATGTCGGTTCGCCCGACTCGTTCTGATCTTATCAAAGTAGATTTGGTGACGGTCAAAGTTTTTCTTTTTGACCGCGTGCTTTGCGTCGCACTTCGATAACAAAGATGTTCTAATCCGCCGACTTTGTCGATCGAAGCGGGCATCAACTACGGTCCTGCACGACTATTTTTCTTTCACCGACTTTACGACGAGAACCACTGATGAGCGTCAATCCAATCGATTTGTCTTGCTACGGCTTGCATATTGAAGACGTAATCCACAACGCCACTCCAGCGCGACTTTACGAGTTTGCAATTGCAAACGGCGACGCCGTCATTGCATCCTCCGGAGCCCTAGCGACTCGAAGTGGTGACAAGACGGGCCGAAGTCCAAAGGACAAGCGTATTGTCGATCACCCAAATTCTAGCGATGACATTTGGTGGGGTGATATCAACATGCGGCTGACGGATCGTTCGTTCGCGATCAACCGACAGCGGGCGATCGACTACCTTAACACTCGCAAACAGATTTTTGTTTTCGACGGATACGCCGGATGGGATCCCGATTGCCAGCTAAAGATCCGTGTGATCGCCGAAAGTGCTTACCACGCACTGTTCATGAACAACATGCTGATCCGCCCCAATGAACAAGAGCTTGCGGACTTCGGTGAACCCGACATCGTGATTTACAACGCGGGTGCCTTTCCGGCGAATCCCTACACTTCACAAATGACAAGCACGACCAGCATCGATTTGTCGATCGAAAGCGGCGAATTTGTCATCCTTGGGACGCAGTACGCTGGTGAGATGAAAAAGGGCGTCTTCACGGTGATGAACTATTTGATGCCAAAGCAAGACATCCTTAGCATGCACTGCAGTGCCAATGCGTCGGCCGAAGGTGACGTATCCCTATTCTTTGGATTGTCTGGTACCGGAAAAACAACCTTGTCGGCCGATCCCCGCCGACAATTGATCGGTGACGACGAACACTGCTGGACAAAAAGCGGCGTCTTCAACATCGAAGGAGGGTGCTACGCCAAGGCGATCAACCTAAGCAAAGAAAGCGAGCCCGAAATCTACAGCGCCATCCGCTACGGTGCTGTACTTGAAAATGTTGTCTTCGATGAAACCACTCACGTCGTAAACTATGACGACGCGTCGATTACCGAGAATACTCGCGTCGCGTATCCGATCGAATCGGTCGACAACGCAAAGATCCCCTGCGTCGGCGGTCATCCATCCAACATTATTTTTCTGACCTGTGATGCATTCGGAGTACTGCCTCCGGTATCCAAGTTGTCACCCGAACAAGCCATGTATCACTTTATCAGTGGCTACACGGCAAAGACGGCTGGAACGGAGATGAACGTCGATGAACCAACGGCGACGTTTAGCGCCTGTTTCGGTGCGGCTTTTCTAATGTGGCATCCAACCAAGTATGCCGAATTGTTGGCACAGTTGATTCGAGAACACAACAGTCGTGTTTGGTTGGTCAATACCGGCTGGACTGGCGGTGCCTACGGAGTTGGCAAACGCATGAGCCTGAAAGCGACTCGCGCAATCATCGACGCAATTCACGACGGATCGCTAGATCAGCAACCGACTCAGGTCGATCCCGTTTTTGGGATGGAAGTCCCCACGACCTGCCCAAACGTCGACAGCAAACTGCTATGGCCGCGTGACGCATGGTCCGATGGCGACGCCTACGACAGCAGCGCCAATCGATTAGCCGAACTGTTCCACCAGAACTTCAAGCAATTTGAATCCGGCGCAATCGATGAGATCATCGCCGCGGGGCCGAAAGCCGCAAGTTTATCGTAAAGTTGCTTTTGGCAAACCCAAACCCGACCGTCCCGCCATCGCGATGGAATAAATCATCGTGATGGCGTAATGATCAATTCAATGGGGCGGTGATCGCTTGTTTGATCATCGTCGGGAAAGTCGCCGTCGCGAACAATCACCTTGGATTTTGGATTCCAACGCTTCGCATCACCGGCAACAAAAGCAAAGTCCAAGATTGAACCGGGGTAGTCGTCGATGCCATCGCGATTGCCATCGAACCAGTTTGAATCGATCAGTGGTTCAGGCTTTACCCAGGTCAACGTGTTGTCCGCCATGAAAATATCGAACGCTGCATTTCCCTTTTCTGTTTCAAACACGTAGTCGAAATTGTAGTCGCCGATCGCGATGACCGGCAGCGTCATCGAAGCCACCCACTGCCGAAGACCTTCTGCCTGCCGTTGACGAATCTTAGCTTTTCCTCGTGCTAAGTGATTCAAGACAATCGCGAACTTGATGTCGGATATTCGATCTCGCAGCTCGTAAACATGAGGCGATCGATAATTGCCTGGGTTCAGAATAATGTTTCCGAACTTTCCCATTTCGTACTTTCGAAGCACTTCGAAACGATCTTTGCTGATCGCATAGGCGGTTCGGTCGTTGTAGCCAGTCTTGCTATACCAAAACACAAACCCATCACCGAGCGCATCCTTAATTGCGCCCCATTCCTGCGGCCGAACTTCGGTGAATCCGTAGAGGTCATAACGATCCATCGCCAACACTTCTTCGGCGATCACGTCAATGTTGGCTCCTTCGGATTCAATGTTCCAAGCAAGAATACGAATGGAGTCAACATTCGACGCCGCCGCCTCATTTGATTTCAGCGGGACGGAGGCTTCGGAGCTTCCTGGTGGTTCAGCAGATGCAACTGGGATCGCTTGCTCCACTGCATCGACTGATTCAGTTTCCGTAACCGGTTCTGTCTTGGTGGTTACCGACGCGGAACGATCGCAGCCAGCAATGGCAATCGCGACAACTGAGAACAAGAAAGCAATCTTCATCGGGAAGGACACTCAATCAAAGAGAGACGGATTTAAAGAGTTGGTATTGTCGTTGGCAGATCTTTCGATTCGTTGAAAGCAAAACCAAAATGGATGCAGGCCGGAACAAAACAAAAGGGATCTATTCATTTGCCCAGCGTTTGAGCTTCCGATCCAATGTGCTGCGTTCAATGCCTAGTATTTTCGCTGCTTGGCTCTTGTTGCCACCGGTTTGCCGCAGAACCTGTTCGATATGCTTTTGTTCTACTTCGGCGATTGTCATCGCATCGGTGCCAGATGTCGATGCCGATGCCCCGGACGACAAATCTGACTTAGCCGCTGGGCTAAGCATTACATCAGAAGCATCGATGTGGCCGGTGGCGTTAAGAACGACGGCGCGTTCGATCACGTTTTTCAATTCCCTCACATTACCGGGCCAATCGTAAGCCTTTAGTTGCTCGCGAGCTTGATCCGTAAATCCATCAATCTTTCGCCCCGTTTCTTTCCTGAACCGATCCAGAAAGAACTCAGCCAGCAGCAACACATCTTCCGGACGACTACGAAGCGGTGGAACCACGATTTCGACAACATTCAGGCGGTAGAAAAGGTCTTGCCGAAATTTCCCATCGGCCACCATCGCTTGCAGATCTCGGTTCGTCGCCGCGACGACTCGCACATCCACTTTGATTGATTGGTTTCCGCCAACGCGTTCAAAGGCGTGCCCTTCTAAAACCCGTAAAAACTTAGCCTGGGTATCGGCACTCATTTCACCAATTTCATCTAACATTAGCGTGCCGCCATCGGCGGCCTCGAACTTGCCGGTTTTTTTGTCGGTCGCGCCAGTGAAGGCCCCTTTTTCGTGGCCAAACAACTCACTTTCCAACAATGTTGGCGACAATGCGGCACAGTTAAGGCAAACCAGTGCCCCGTCACGTCGATCACTGGCATGATGCAACGCCGATGCCACCAATTCCTTCCCCACGCCGGATTCACCGCGCACCAAAACTGTCGCTGACGTCGGAGCGGCCAATTTTATCTTGTTCGCGACTTCAATCATGACAGAGCTTCGTCCGATCATACGATTTTGCTGCCCCATCTGCTGTTGAAGCATTGCCACCTTTCGACGACTGCGTTTGAGTGACGAATTTAGTTCGCTGCGTTGATGGATGCCCCGGAGCGATTCGGCAAGAATTTGGGTAACCGCGACAATGAATTCCAGGTCTTCACTATTAAGCGGTCGCTGGTGAGCTGTGGTCGTCAAATGGACCAGTCCGATCAGTTTGCCGTCGGAGTCGCGGACCGGAGCTAAGATCAGACTTTCGACTTCGATTTCGCCGCGACTGTTTTCAGTCGCCAAGTTGGAGTCACCTAGAACATTGCGGGCAAGCGTCGCTTGCCCACTTTCTGTCAGTTTGCCTTCAGCAGATTTACCCGCCGCCGAAACGATCGCGACCAACGACTCGGGTGCTCGTCGATAACTCCGCTGTCCATGTTGTCGGGTTCCTACCAACGGAAGCTCACTTTGCGGTGTGAAAGCATCGGCTTGGCGGATGGCGTAAATGCCTGCGGTGTCAATGGAACAATGATCGTCGATTGCATCGAGCGTACGTTCGATAACTTGATCAAAATCTGCTGCCCGAGCAAGCGAGAACGCCAGGCTTAACAACCGCTGACTCGTCTGCGAAGCTATCGATGGTCCAGGTCCACCGGTCACGTCTAAGTAACGACTTTGGGCACGGCGGTCCGTGATTGCGGACGCGTCGAATTCCGACGTCAGGTCACCGCTGGTCACCGACGCGTCACCGGTCATCTGCTGATCACCAGCAATCAGCCCCCCAGCATCGATACGATGTGAAAACGTGATCGAGAAACCCGCCAGTTCGATCGTCGATGGATCCCTTAGCAACGTGGGGGAATCAATCTGAACTCCGTTGACCTTCGTTCCGTTGCGGCTGGATAGATCTTCGATCATCCAACCGGAACCGTCGCCATCGCGATCTCCACTGTTCCAGAAAATACGAGCGTGCCTGCGGCTGGCCCGTTCGCTTTGCAACACAATCTGGTTTGACGAAGAACGGCCAAGCACGGCTTCGCCCACACCATCACCGGTCGCGATGCTCGTCGCATCCCCCGCAGCCTTTCCGATTCCGTTTGGTATTCCCTTTGCGATTCCCTTTGCTATTCCAGGGGGTGCAAGTCGGAAAACGTCACTCCAACGACCGGCCGAGCGTAAGATCAGGTAGGCAGACAAGGCGGTTATCACTGTTTTAAGTGGAAATTCATCGAAATCGGACGCCGTTGTTGGTCGTCAGCCAACATTTCTTCGGTTGCCGTGGTTCACCGTGCCAATTATCCTAGCACTTCGCTTTGACCTGGTCATTGTGGGCGCCCGCTCACTGCAATGGCGCACTGCAATGGTTCACTGCGATGGTTCCCTGTAACGGCTTACCGCAACGGCCCATTCTCTCCGTTGATAGCTAATGTTCACAGCCATTGTTGAATGCCATTGCTGACCGCCATTGTTCACTGGACTGATTCATTGCGGGCTCTCTTTATTGCGAGCCCTGGTCATTGTGGCCGACGCTCCATCGCCTTCGCCCCCGGAGATCCAACTCAATGGATTCCCTTTGCCTTTCGCTTCGCCCGTTCGTTCGCCTCGCCATTTTTGCATCCCTATGCATCCTGGGGTTAGCCGTTTCCGTTCATGCTGGTTTGCTTGGTGGCGGTAACCAACGGGCCGTCGGGGGAGTCATCATTGATGGTTCAGGTATCGTCCGTGATGCCAACATCGAAGAAAAACGAGAGCTTGCCGAAATGTTGCGAGCACAAATGGACGCGATCGTTGGCGACCTACAGCAACCGGCCGACATTCGAATGATCTCCCTTAGCGGATTGCAAAATGCGATCACCGCGGCAGCTGGCCAATCACTACCGGCGGAAATCGCATACAT
>CAYVAN010000177.1:0-9728 GCA_964449225.1 uncultured Rhodopirellula sp. | reverse complement strand
GGGCAAATCACTTTTTCAAGCTGGGCAATGTCGCTCGGCTCTCCGAGCCGATGGCGAACGCTCCAAAGTGAAAAACTGATTTGCCCAACCGACGTCACCGCCCGCAGACTTTCATCGACACTGTAGACTCGTCGTCTCTGATAAGGTTCGCGCGAAAGGAAGGAAAAATGGTAAAGCGATCAGGTTTTCGCAATTTCTTTCGCCAAACGCTTGCAGTTCCGCAGCTGTTGGTTTCCGGAATGGTCGATTTAGTGCTGCCCCCGGCGTGCCGATTCTGCGAAGGCCCTTTGGACGCATGGCCGCAAAATCACTTGCCATTAAACGAATTGGCGGTAAACGGGGCAGATTCAGCTTTGGGCGAAAAGGATTCGGGGCATCCGTTGCGATATTTCTGCCGAGATTGTTTTCGCGTTTTGTCGATCAGCGAACCCATGATGCGAAAGGCATGCACTCGCTGCGGGATGCCACCGGCGGGCGTGTTTCCGGCAAAAGGCGACTCGCATGCGGGGTCTGTCAATCTGCCTTGCCAAAACTGCCGCGATGACGCCTTGGATTTCGACGCAGTTTATTCTTTGTGGATGTACCGTGATCAGGTGTGTGACGCCATTGTGGCAGCGAAATACGCCTACAACACGCCGCTGGCCGATGCGTTGGGGCAGCAGCTCGGTCGCCGACTTTCCGACGCCCTGGAAAATGAAGAACTCGGGAATGACAAGCTGGAGGACGACATACTGGGGAACGATCGGCCTTCGGAGGTCACGTTCGTGCCGTCACACCTGTTTCGGCAGATTTCCCGAGGCGGGATTGGGACGCAAGCGATTGCCGAGGCAGTGGCTTCCCAGTTAAAAATCCCGCTAACTCGACGACTCAAGGCCGTGCGACCGATCGCCAAGCAGGCATGGCTCGATGATGATGTCCGAAAAGAGAATGTTCACGGTGCGTTCGCAGCCAGAAAAAGCTATGCTTTGGGCGGATCACCTGACCTGGACGATCGGCATATCCTGGTGGTGGATGATGTGCTGACCACCGGCGCGACCGCTGGTGAGGTGGCGCGGGTATTGAAAGATGCCGGTGCTGCGCGTGTCACGATCGCGGTGGTTTCCCGGGCGGTTCGTACTCGCTAAGGCGGCGGGAAAGCTAGATTGCAACTCTAAGAATTGACCCAAGTTTTGAACAACGATAAACAACCTGATGATCCTGCGGGCCTGCCTGGCCAAGGCCCGCCCAATAACTCTCGATCCAATTTTCGCCGCGCGATCCTGCGCGGACTTGGTGTTGTTCTTCCGCCATTATTGACGATCGTAGTCCTAATCTGGGCTTGGAACACGATCGAAAGTTATGTTCTTCGCCCCATTGAATCCGGCGTCCGGCATGCGGTCGTCTGGTATGTCGAAGACATCAAGGAAGAGGTTCCCAAGACGGCGCTGCCGCTGGAAAATGGCGAAAAAAGACTTAAAGGCTTCACATTCAACGGTGATCGCTACACGCCAGACCCAACCGGTCGGCGGTGGTTCCCCGAATACGTTAAGAAGTTGGTCGATGAACGTGCAGAGTACTTCGGCCCCTACGCACCGCCACCAGCGACCGCCTCAGCTTACTGGCACCGCTACGTGGAATTGGAATACATGCCACGCAGCATCGTCGTGCCTGTGTTCTTGCTTATTTTTACGACGGTTCTGTATTTCCTGGGCCGAATGTTTACTTTTGGAATTGGATACTGGCTTGTCCACACCTTTGACCAAGCGATCCTACGGATTCCCGTCGTCAACAAAGTCTACGGTGGGGTGAAACAAGTCACCGATTTTGCGTTTAGCGAACGTGAAATCGAATTCAATCGCGTTGTCGCGATTCAGTATCCACGCGAAGGCATCTGGTCGCTCGGCTTTGTCACCGGCAACAGCATGGCCGGGATTGCCGATGCGACTGGCGAACCAATGTTAAGCGTCTTGATGGCGACCAGCCCAATGCCAATGACCGGATTCACCGTCACCATTCGACGCAGTGAAGCGATCGACCTGGACATCACCATCGACGAAGCGATTCAGTTCATCGTCAGCTGCGGTGTCGTCGTTCCCAAGAACCAGCAGATCGAAGCGGTCGTTAACGCAAACGCTCTGGTGGAACAAAAAAAGTCAAACACTCTTTCATCATGATCGCGTCGTTCCACGTCTACCTATACGGCCCAGATGGTGGCCCATTACCGGTCAGCTTTGAAGATGCGGCGAAACGATTGCAAGAACTTCCAAAGCTTGGCTTTGAATGGGACGGATCTTTTGTTTGGGCGAAAGATCGCGGCCAGCAACAAGTCTATGGGATGATGTACGACGCTGCGGGATCAATTCAGTACTGTGAATTGCAGGGCCAATGCGACCTGCGAACTTGGCAGACCGTCTGCAAAGCCCTTATCGGTTCTGAATCACTCGTGGGATCCAATCAGACCCCGGCATTGAAATTGATGCGGTTGCCCGAGTCCGAGTGGCAAGATTTTCAAAGCTTTGAAAATTTGATTTGGCAGCCTCAGGACAGTTCGACCGATTGCTGAACCCCGTTTTTTCTCAAGGGAAACTTCTTTCCCAAGTCTTTTTAGGTCCATAAACGTGCTTTTTGGATTGTTTTCGACTTTCACCGCCCCGCCGCTCGTGCTGTTTGGCACGCTGATTGCTCTAGCACTGGTCATCGAAGTTACGACCATTTGGCCGGAGACCGCGAAACCTTCCCATAACGATTGATGGGGACTGCGGCTCAGGCTTGAAACTCTTTTCAGGAAGATCGAATCATGTTGACACTTGCCACCGAATCGACTGTCGCACAAACGACCACCGACGCTCAAAATGAGACACTTCCGTCGGATATTGAAATCATGCGTCGCGTCAATGCAATCCGTAGCAATTGGACCATGAGCGAAAAGCTACAACGCCGTCGTGCCGCTGAAGAACGCTTCGAGAATTTAATTGACGCTCTATGCTTGGCCGAAGCCGCGTAATGTCGCAGGGGATCGGTAGCTAATCCCGTCAAGGCGTCAGTCGCTGATAAAGATGATTTGCTCATCCTTTTTAGCTTAGGCGTGTTTCCTAAGCCCTGGCGGGAACGACTGCTAAAAATCATACGTTGGAATCATCACGGAACCTGATCACCGATCCCGTCACCGCCAACTGGATCGGCGTCAATGTCGACACCGGCCACCTCCTTGCCGTAACGACAAGCTTCAATGAAAGATTCCAGTAACACCAATGCCGCGACAGCATCGAGTCGGTCCTTTTTTTTCTTGCGGCTGTAACCTGCTGATGCGATGCGTCGGTTTGCATCGGCGGTGGTAAAACGTTCGTCGAACAACCGTGTCGGCAGCTCGGTCACGTCGTGCAACCATTTTGCAAACTCGCGACACTCAGCACTCTTCTGGCTTTCACCGCCATCAAGGTGAATGGGTAAACCAACAACAAAGCCCGATAGCTTTTCTTGCTTTGCAAGTTGGCAGTAATAGTCGCCATCATCCTGCCAATCTTTCGCTGGATGAATTTCGAGCGGACTGGCCAGAATCCAATCCGGGTCGCACACAGCGATGCCGATTCTCACTGATCCAAAGTCGATGGCGGCAATCCGCCCGCTTGATGGAAACTGGTCGTTCGACATCTGGTCTCGGCGTCGTGTGGGAGCTGATGATTTCGTTAATCGTTGAACGATCTTATCAGCTTTTGTTCCATCAAGGCTGTACCGACCGGATTATTATCAATCAGCGAGTGCGGCGGCGTTTTGAACTCTGCCGTAGTAGAGATTTGATGCGAGAAACCCAATGCCTTGAACGCAAGCCGTGATCTGGATCCAAAACCGGATAAAGCTCCCAGACTTTGACTTTGTTTTCTTCACCGAACGTCGCCAAAAATGCTGGGTAGTCACGGCCAAGATCGGGTTTGGAAAATGCGATTCCAACAACCGGACCGAGGTGGGCGGGACGGTTGGAAATTTCCGGTCTCGCTTGTTTCGGATTCGCAATCATGGTCTCCATCGCGGAGTCGATGGTGACACCGTAAGTGTCTCCCTGATCAAGGTCGTAGATCCAAGCTTTGCCGTTGTCATCGCCCATCGCCAGCCATCGACCGTCATCGCTGATATCGTATTGAGGCGTGCCGTCATGGGTGTCCGGGTACGGAATCATTCGCTCCGCCCGCGCGGAGTTTAAGTTAACGACTTGAATTCCTTTGCGATTTCGCACCACGATTTTTGGCGAACGACCTCCCGTACGTTTGGATTGCCAATGCACGTCGTCGGGATCACGCTCGTTTTCGCGAATCGGGCGAGATATGAATGTTATGGGCTGGTTACCCGAGTCGTCAAAAAAAGGCCCTTGTTCACTCGTCAACTCTTTCCGCGACTTCCGAAAATTGACGAACTGTGTTCCGTCCCAATCCAGATCCCACTGGCTAAACTTGTGCATTGATTTTGGGTACTGACCATGGGCGACCAGCACTTCGTCATCCGGGGAAAACGCAAGCGTGCTGATGCCAATCGCTGCCCCGCTGTTGCGATTGGCAACTTCGCCTTCATTGCCTTCTTGCAGCCAAGGATCCGGGTGATTGACCTCCTCCAATTTGCGAAGCGTTAACGTCGACGCATCTGCGATGAACAACCGGTGAACGGCACGTTCACGAACACTAAACGCGATCGAAGATGAATTGTTGGCAAACGCCATCGCGGTCACAACGCCTTCATAACTGCGGTATCGCGAGAAAGGTTGCAACCGATTTTCTGAAAGGTCGTTTGTGTTGAAAATCTTCAGAACATCACTCTCTTCACGAATCTTGCTTTCGGATCCGACGGCTAACAAGTGACCGGTTGAATCTGAAGAATTTGATTGCTCTCGCACCGACCACGAGGCAACATTTCCGAGCGACCGAGACGATCCGTTTTTTGAGAACAACATCATTTGCGGCACCGTTAAGACACCGGCCGAGTCAGGCAATGCGACCAATTGGCTGACATTCAAATCTTCGATCGACCAGGCATGCGTTTGCAAGCGTGAGAATTTGTAGTCCCAACTCAATAGGGCCCCGTTGTCGCCCTCATCAATTTCCGCCTGATCATCTTGTCGCTTGCTCTTTTTCTTTCCTTTCGACGCCAGCGCTGCGTAAAGAAACTGATCCGAGAAAAGCAATTGGACCGGACGAGACGTTTTTTCCAGTCCAAACTTGAAGTTGCTAGAACCCACGAACGACAAGTTGCTGAATCCATCGGTAAACGAAGAAAGGCGCGAACGATCACTCTTGGCAGAAAATTCTTCTTGGACGCGCGTTAATTGACGTCGACGTCGCGATCGTTCCCCTCCGCTCATCAGGCCATCTTTTTCAGATTCCATGACGGCGGCGATCGCCGACTGAGCCATCTCTTTCATGTTGCCAGCGATGCCCATCAGATCCAGAACGTTGTCGCTACTAGCACCTAAGATCAATGCTTGCCTTGCAGCGTCGAGCGGTTCTTCCTTTAGCACTTCCTCGACGTTTTTGGGAATCGATGCTTCTTTGATCTTCTGACGATTCGCTTTTTTGCTGATCAGAACCGTACCGCCACCGCTGGGGAAAGACGACGGAAGCTGCCACGTGCTAAGTGAGCGATCGACACCAACGGTGATGAATTCCCCAGGTTGTTGACCCGATGAAACGTCAACGACCGCACCCTTGTGTGCTTTCATGCTGGCGACTTCATGATCCTTGGCGATGTTCCACACGCGAACAGCACCATCGCTATAGCCGATTAGCAGAAATTCAGAATCCGATGTAAATGCTACCGACGAAGCTGACGAAGCCGACGCTTCATTGCCGATTGTCAACGTTGGCTCGACATGATCTGCGTCTGACTGGATGCTCCAAACCTTGACTGAATCTTTTGGGCTGTCGTGGATCACCGCAAAGTGCTGGCCGCTGGGTGCAAGGACTAGCTTTTTCACCGCCGCGTCGGTTACGCCAAAGTGCACGGGTGCTTCGTTTAGTTCTGGACAATTCCACAGCGACACCTTTCCGCGGACGTCGCCGGAAAACAGTCGCTTTCCATCCGCGTGGAAAGCAAGGGATGTAATGGCATCATCGCCCACATTTAGCTCGCTAATCAAACGCCCGGTGTTAGCCTGCCAAAGTTTTAATAAGCCATCGTCGCCACCGGTTGCCACTAAATCCGACGACTTGTCGATGGCAACTGCCGTCACGACACCGTCACATGCTTGGTGCGGCGGAGAATAATCATTGCGTCGCAAGCGGTTCTGTTGAAAACGATCGAATCCGGTTATCGATGCCAGCGAAAAAGTCTTGAAGCCGCCATTGATCCCCCCCACGACCATGTGATCACCTTCATCGCTTATCGCCATGCAGAACGGCGATAGATGAGGATTGTAAATTCTCCGAATCAAGGACTGCGAACCCACATCGTGAACCGCCACGATGGAGTCACCGTCCAGCACGGCCAATTTTGCCGCATTTGGGCTGATCAACATGGACGTCTTCTGAGCCGATCTTTCTTCAACTGAGCTGTTTTGAACTGTGTTGTTTTGAACTGTGTTGTTTTGAACTGTGTTGTTTTGAGCTGGGCTGTTTTGAACTGAACGGTCCGCTACCGATTCAACCGGCGTTTCCGCCACTTTTGGCACTGGATCAGGTGTCGTCTCTGAATTCTCTTTCGATGGAAGCTCAGCAGGCTTTACTAGGACAGTCTTGTCCTTGGCTGGTTCTTCTTTCTTTTCAGCTTTCTCAGCTCGATTTCGAGCAGCCCTGGCTTCCGCGATTTGCTGGAAACGATTGGTGTTGCTGGTGCCCCCGCATCCCTGGAACAACAGACTGACGACAAGAATACCGAAGCATCGGCACAGACTCATGAAAAATGAATGTTTATCGATTGACGACATTAGCTATTTCTACCAATCACTCTACGTATCCAACTTATGGTCAATGCAGCACCGCCGGATACGAACGTATTGGCGACGTTAAATCGATCGTTTTGCTTGATTGCTTCTTCACCGAATTTTTGGAACCGTTGACGCAGTTCGTCCATCCGTGATTCCACAGCAGCGAAGTGTTCGGCAGGCATTTCGATTCGATCGGGTTGTGTTTTCAACTTCTCGGATTCGAGATGGTTTTTCTTGACGGATCTAGCCAGTGCTCGCGTCAGGTCATCGCCGCCACATTCAATGCTCCAGAACCAATGTGTTTCACCGGAGACATAAATCAGCGTGGTCGTTGAGGCACCCGCATCAATCCAAGCAATCGTCGGCGTGCAATTCCGGGTTGGATCACTTTCTTCGGATCCGGATTGGCCCGAATCTTCGGCTTTGGGCGTTTCCGGGGCGAAATCAGACAGCTGATCGGCGAACTCCCAGGCAATCAGATTGACGAATGCGTTGCCATCGGATTGCAGGCCATCAGGCTGGATCCCCACTTTTTCAATAAACTCTAAGCGATTCTTGACGGCCAACGTTCGGGCCGCCGAAAAGACAAAGGGGCGGCCGTAAGAGCAGCCCTTGTCCAGTTCGCCAACTGATTTTGTGATGGAAAGTTCATCGAGTGGAATCGGAATCCGGCTCTCAATTTCTTTGTTAATCAATCCACCGATTTTCTTGTCGTCCATCGGTGGCAGCCTAACAAATCGCGTGGTGACTTCGGTGTTGGGTAAGTTGCACCAAATCGTGGCGGATTCGCACTCGCATGTTTCTTTCCAACGATTGACCACTTCCGCGATCCGTTCGACTGACTCTTCGGCGTCATGAGATTTCACCATCGCAGAATCAAATTCGTGAAAGAAGAAATCAGTCATGTGCAACTGGTTCTCGGTCAGTTCCATCCTTACGGCTTTCACGCTCTGTGACCCGATATCCAATCCCCAACATGGCTGAATTTGTTTCCGACTGAACAGCCCTTTCTTCTTTTTGATCCCCGAATACTCTTCCGCGATTCGAGCTTGTCCAAGCCCTTGGATTGCGAGTCCTATTGCGACGCCGAATCGTCCGGGGTTGGATCGAAAGATATCGTTGTTTTCGTCAAAACCAATCTTGGTCGGCTTTGCAAAGTAGCAAAAATCTCCGCCCGTCCACGCGGCGTGTTCGTTGGACCATTTGGGAACGTGGTTATGCGGATCAGGGGTTTTCCGTTTAAGAACATCTGCGATTTCCTTTACGGACCGGGTTGCTTCCGCATCGTCGGGAACCAACTTGGACAACCGCAGTGCAAGACGCCCCAATGTAGGTGTTGCGAACGGTTCTAATTGAAGAATCGACTTCAACCATAGGGTTGCTTGGATTGATTCGCTAAGCGTTTTGACTTTGGACGATTGGTGTTTTTCAGGAATTGCAGCCAAGCGTTTTGCAGCGGCGGCGTATTTCTGGGACGCGAACAATGTCTCCGCCGCTGCGTAAAGTTTGGCAGCAAGCTTGATGGAGGTTTTTTCATAGACCCGGTCATTGGGCAACGCTTGCTGCAACTGTTCCACAAGGATGCCGGCCTGTATCCAGTCTTTGTTTTGGCTGGCAGCTACAAATTCTTTCTCCAGTGACTGAAGCTGTTCCAGTGATGCTTTGGATTCCAGGTAAATCTTGCGGGCTTCTTCGGTCAGAAGCTTTTCAGGAACATTTTTCAGCAGTTTGACCACATCGGACAATTCACCATCGCCGTAATGACTTAGTGCTTGAGTGATTTTTCGGTCTGCCTTGGACAAGGCCTGATCTCGCAACGTTTCCACCTGGCTGATTGCCTTGCGAGCGGTTTCGGCGGAGGAACGGAACCGGTAGTCCTGGACTTCGGCAATCGTGCGCAGCAATTCCAGCGCTGATTCGAAATCCTGTTCTTTGGCGGCAGCGACCGCATCGGCCAGGCGCTCTTTGTGTTTTTGTTTTCGTGCTACTGCGATTCGTTCCAAATCAGTACCGCACTTGCCACAAAATTTCTGTTCAAGCAAAACTGGCTGGGTACAGCCTGCGCACGGCTCGTACAAGTGATGGCCGCACCCTTTGCAGAACTTGGCTTCGGGCGAATTGATCTGCTTGCAAGCCGCGCAATTCGTGCTAGCGGCAACTATTTCTTTCATATTCATGCAAGAGTCTTGGCGAGAGAAATCATGATTGAATCGGTGTTGAAGAGAATGAACATGCACCGAGGTGCTGGCGTTTTCGATTGAATGGCACTGCTGAACGGCACTGCGATTGTCAAAGGCAGATTCGTTTTCGATCGTTCGGAAACGGCCTGTGCTACAAGTTCCTTCCGTCTCCTAAATTCGCGACCGCACCGTAGAAAGGTAGCCAGTTATAGAATTCAGGATTTTCGGGATCTCCAACTTTGATGAACCCCCGATGATCGCTCCGATTAAAGACGACCGTACGGCAATCTTTGGGCACGGTAATGGTCAGCTTGTAGGCTCCTGTGCGTTTCTGTGCCGTCATGCTGGTTTCCAGTTCCTTGGGCTCCCAATCGAGAACTTCCAGACTGCGATGTTCTTCGCCTCGCAAACGCACTTGAATATGAAACTGATGCTGCTTGTCCGTCGACATTGTGCCCAGGTCCAGGCCACGCGTGCGGTGCATTTCAGGATGGTTAAAAGTGATGGGCGTCTTGACGTTTCCAGTTAGTTTGACGACGTGTTCTGCCGTGTCGGAATTTGCATTTGTCAAAATTTTGATGGATGACTCAAACGCCCCGTATTTGTACGGCGTGATCCGGACGAACACTCGGTGTGCTGCGGTCAAGCTGGTTCGGCCTGCT
>CAYVAN010000176.1:0-9734 GCA_964449225.1 uncultured Rhodopirellula sp. | reverse complement strand
AGCTTGATTAATATCAGCCAGCGAATCTCGAACGTCTCCGTCACGAGCCGCTTGATGGATGGGATCGATCGTTTGGTTAAGTAGTTTTCCAAGCGTCGTCAGCAATTCTAGTAGCGTTGTCTGTTGTCCTCTCGCTACGTTGAATGTTTTTCCGGCAATGCCCGGCGTGACGGCCGCCAACATGTTTGCTTTCGCAACGTCACCAACGTAGATAAAGTCTCTGGACTGACCGCCATCGCCGTAAATGATTGGCTGCTGGCCTGACAGGATCATGGACACGAACCGAGGGATCACCGCGCTATATTCGCTTTGCGGATCTTGACGAGGTCCAAAAACATTGAAGTAACGCAGGATGACGGCCTCCATGCCGAAACCGCCATGGAAAGCATGGCAGTAATTCTCCGCCGCTAGCTTCGCTGCAGCGTAGGGCGAAAGCGGGATTGTCGGGTCGGTTTCTCGTTTTGAAACAAATGGCGAGTTGCCATAGGCAGCGCTGGTGGATGCTAAGACGAGACGTTTGACGCCATGCTTTTGTGCTGAGTTGAGTAGATGAACAGTGCTGGTGGCACACCACCGGTGACAAAGGTCAGGCTCTCGCATGCTGCGGGGTACGCTGGCCATGGCGGCTTCATGAAAGATGTAATGAATACCACGCACCGCTGAATCAACAGTCTCGCCGTCGGACGCATCACCCTGAATGATCTCGACTGCGGGATCGTCTTCCAGATGTTCAAGATTGGAGCGAAAGCCGGTGCTGAAATTGTCTAAAACTCGAACGGACGCACCGGCCGCTAGCAGAGAGTCCGTTAAGTGGGAACCGATAAACCCGGCCCCTCCGGTCACGAGGCATTGCGAACCACGAAGCGCGTCGAGAGAGGCAGTCGGCATCTTGATTGGGTCCACTGGATTAATTCAGGAACAGCGATACTTGTTTAGGTTCCGCCTTCCGAGCGGAGGACCGAACGCGTTCGCAACTTTTGCTTACGATCTTTGTTCGGGGATTTGCGCCGTGGGTTCGTCGGTCGCAGAACTCAGACCGAAGCAACGCTGAAAGCTTACACTTCGGTAAAGCAAACCTTAGGCTTCAGTCTGTGCTTTAGCTTTGGTTCGTGCTTCACGCAATCCACGGCTGAGGATATCTCGCAACATTGGCGAAAAATCTTCGTACTTTGATTGATCAGGTGCGCCATTGCTGAATTGATAAATTGCATCACGCGGCTTCACGCCTAATGCGATCAATGTGCTGCTGACCGTGGCGTAGTCGCCGTTGCGAACAACCATGCTGGGCCGACCAGGGCCGACGGGGGCCCGCGCGAACACTTTGCTAGCGACGGCCAAGAACTTCACCGGCGAATCGAGCGTTTGCAGAGTAAGCAGGCGCCGGGCCATTTGGACGCGTTGGTCTTCAGGGTCGTTCAGATTCCGCGACCCGATAATGTTCAAGCCGTCTTTCAATTCAACGACTTCTTGACGCTCATCAGCATGAATCGCGTATCCGTTGGCCGCATCAGCAACGATCAAGTTGCATCCCTCGTAGCGGGTTTTAGCGAACTCGGTTTCTGCTTTTTCCAAAGCTCGTGCAGCCGAGGTGCAGCGGAGAAGATCCAACCCTAGCAGCCCACGCGAACGCTGTCCAAACAGAGGCATCGTGGTCGCCCGGTTGCAAATACCGACGAACACGCCATTCTGATTGACTCCCAGCCAAGTGCCGCCTGCTTTTTGATCAATCCCGCACAGCACGCGTGGCTTGCCTGATTGGATCGACGGTGCCTGGGAAGGACGATCAACGTACTCTTCCCGATTGGCGGCGACCAAAATAGGGCTTTCGGGGACTAAGCGGTATTGAACAGCCAGTAAGCACATCTCGCGGCTTTCGATTTCAAAGATCGGTGTTAGTTAATGATTCATTGCCAACGTCTCAGGCATGCTCAACAGCGATGCACATCGTGGCGATTGACCCGCACAATGTATCCACGGGTATCAACCAACCACACCGCCCTGATGGGGGGATAGGTCGATAATGGGCATGGTATTCACCTTTTTTGTCCCTTCGAGAGAGTCTAGGCAATCTTTACTGACTGGATGCGCCGATACCTAAATCACCGATGTACTGGCTAAGAATGCCGGGCTGGGCGGGGATCAATGCAGAACGCAGCTACAAGGGTGAAATAAATGCCGCAAGCAGGAAATGCTTATTCCGATGCTGTTTTATCGATTGAGACTGCCGTCAGCGTGACGTTAGCAAGAAAGGCAGTTTCACTGTCCAGGGTGATGGAGCTGGTACCCGGTTCCATGCTGACATTTGATGCTCATTGCGATGAACCCTTGATGTTAGAAGCCGGTGGTAAGGTCATTGCCTCGGGCGAAACGGTGAAAATTGGCGACAAGTTCGGGCTGCGAATCCGCGAAATCACAAGCGAAACTCCCTAGAACACCTTCCAAGTCACGCGATCTCTCCAGCGAAAAGCAACTCTGTCCAGCTAGGCATCGCAGCAATAACGGCGAACTAGGTCGGCGTACAATTCGGTGCCCGATTTTAGCTGGTCCAAGCTGATCCATTCATCGGATGTGTGCGCTTGCTTGATGCTGCCAGGCCCCAGAACGACGCGGCGATCGAGTTCCGAAAATTCCCCACCGTCAGTTCCGTAGCATACGGCGCGCGGAACCGTGCCTGTGATTTGGCAGAGTTCGTTCATAAACGGTTGATCAGAATCGATCCAAACCGGTGAGCCACCTTTGTAGGGTTTGAAATCAAGCTTTAACTGAGCTGCTTCGTTTCGAACCCGATCAATCAAATCTTGGCCATCGATCTCTGGCATGGTTCGCAGGGTGACCCAAACGCTCGCCTGTTCAGTCGTGATGTTGAATGCCGACTTCGAGTTTCGGATCCCATAGTTCCACGATAGGTGTGGTGGATCAAAGCGGGGATCGTGGTAGGTGTTGTCGCGGCGAGTCGTGTGATTGATTTCATTGACCAATTGCAGGATCGGCATCAGCGCATCGTTTGCGTTGATGCCATCATCGGTGCTGCTGTGTGCTGATTTGCCAAGGCTGGTAACCTCGAAGCCCGTGATCCCCTTGTGCGCGTGGACTACGCTTAATTCGGTAGGCTCGCCGATGATTGCGATGGGTTGGGATTGGACGATTCCGCGATACGCGGCTGAGTATTTAACTAGGTGCTTTGCTCCATCAAAACCCACTTCTTCGTCGGCCGTGCAAACAACCCATAGCGGTTTTGTTTGATCATCGATTGAAATCGACTTTATCGCTGTCAACATGGTCGCGATCGAGCCTTTCATATCGCACGCCCCGCGTCCGTAAATGCGGTCGTCAGTCAATACTGCGTCGAAAGCGGTATCGACCGAAGCGTCAACCTCCGCTTGCTCTTTTCCTTTCGTCTTCAAAGGACCAGACCAAGTCACAACAGGAACGACATCGGTGTGTGCAAAATATGCTAAGCCACCGATTTGATCCTTTTTTACACCACGCGTCGGGTGGCGACAGGCAACCAGATTGATTTTTTGAACACCTTTGTCGTCGGTAAAACTTGTCTTTTCGACGCCAAATCCCATTTCGTCCAGCAAACAAGCAATGTCGTCAGAGATTTTGCGATTACTAGTACTGCTGACTGACGGAAATTGAATCAGGTGGCGAAGTAATTCAGTGGTCTGTTGGGTGATCTGATCCATCAACTGTCCGATAATTTAATTTTTGTCAAAAATAGACTGAAGGGTTTTCGATAACGTGTCTACGTCGGCACCATCAATAGGTTGTTCAATCTGGCGCAGCCATCCGATTGCTTGTGATCGATGTCCAGGCGTCGACTTAGGAGCCACTGCTTGATAAACCGCTTTGGCGGCTTCACCGGTGGGGCCAGTCGGAATTTGAAAGGTCGCAAGTCGGTGCGCTAACGAAAGCGGTAATGAGTCGAATGTGTACTTCGGCGTCTTTGCGTCGTAACGAATCGTTAAGCTACGGTCTGTCTTGCCGACCACGAGAACACGAAATCCATCTTTAACCTCGAAGTCGTCGCCAGCATTGAGTTCCGCGACCGCTCGTTCAATTCCCGTGCGATAATAGCTCGCAAGGTCTGCGACGCTCAGTAGTCCTGTCGCTTTGGTCCGTTGCTGATTGCTCAAGTCCATTAGCTGGATCGCATCGGCATGTTTTTTTATTTCCAACCAGTCACCCCGGCTTATTGCTGATCTTAGCTGTGAAATTTGGATGTCAGTAGCATTCGACGTTTGTTTTTCCAGAAGCATTTTCTGACCTGGATTTACAGATGGATTCACAGCATCTGTCGGGCTTTCGGACGGTGATTCGATCGACATCCTTGGAGCCAATGCCATCGGTGCGGGGGCGTTTGAATCGACTTGAACGATGCTTGGCTGCACCGCCACATGATCCAATGGTCGTTTGGTTTTACGCTTGGCTTTTTGCTTAGTCTGGGTTGGAGTTGGGGTTTCAGTGCTACTAATAATGCTGACACCGCCGCCGCTGCGGGAGATGGCGATTTTGTCTTGACGAAAGAAAAGAGCGTAGGTCAGCAATCCGACCACGGCGATCAATCCCAGAGTGATTAGCGACATGAACATCGGAACGAAAATTGATTTTCGCCGTCGCTTTGGACGTCTCGCTGATCGCTTGGAAACGTTGCCAACGAGTGGTTCTAACGTGAACGACTCCGGAGCAGTTAGATGTGGAATCGTCTCTGCTTTGGGGGGCTTTGGTTGCGATGCACTCCCTGAAGTTTCATTGACAGGATTTGATTCTTGGCGAACAATCGGTTGCATCGGGTTCACTGGCGGTAAGAGTGCCGCCAGTGGATCGGTTGGATTTATGTTGATGGTTTTTGCATTGGTAGGATCAGAAGTAGGCAAAGCCGCAGCCTGGATTCGTGAATCTAATCGCGACTTTCTTTTCGAGTCCGATAAAGTCAAGCGTGCCGTCCGGACGATTCCGGCGATCTTTTTCCATAACACGGGATCGGTCTGCGACTTCGCCGTTTTGACTCTTGCAATCGTTGACTCAATTGCTCGCCCAATGGTTTCCTGATTCGCTTCGCCAACTCTTAGGCCCAGAACCTCATACGCGTTCGGTTTGGTATTGTCGTCGCTGATCGGCAGCAAGTCCGATATTTTCTCGACAGCCATTGTGAGTTAACTCGCAAGGAGACAAAAACTTACTCTCCAAAGTCTAACAGCATCGAGGATTCGATTAGCTTGCTTGGAGGTTTTCTAATTGTAATAAGCCAAGGCAAACCAAGTTGGGAACGCATTGATGCGGGCATCGTAAGTGGGCTGATATCGCCGCAGCATCTCCACCCGTGATGACGACACAAGGTAGGGCTGCACTGGGTAAGACTGCATTGGGTGGCATATCGCGATCTGCCATCGTTGACTGATCAACCGGCATGGAACCTTGACGCGAGTACCGATCTGCCAATGCGTCGATTGCGCCGGCCGCACCCAGTAAAATCCCGCCGAAGATCGCGTCGCGAGTGTTGGTTGCTGGCAGGGACGCCAGCGAATCACCGTTCCAATCAATCTCTGGAAGTGCATCGGTGCCAGTGGCTAGCGACTTCGCTTGTAACCTGAGCCCTGGCAGGATCGCTCCGCCGCGAAATGATCCTTTTCCATCGACCCAGTCAACGGTAATCGCAGAGCCAGCGTCAATCACGACCAGTCCATCGCTGCTGCTCACAGTGCTTTGGCGGTCATGATTGGTCGGCAAATTGACCGCAGCAAATGCACTGAGCAGGCGATCAATGCCCAATGTCGACGGTTCATCGACACGGACCTGCATCGGGACATCTTGATGTCGAACGACTTTGACTACGTCTGATTGGCTAGGCCGATCATTGATCGCACCGATTAAGCGTTCCGCAGCACTGCGGTGGACACTCGAAATAAGCCAGCTAACACGTTGGCATCCCAATTGACCGCTGACCCAATCAATCGCATCGGCGGGCCACGACTTGGTGTGGATTGCGATTGATCGATCGACGACAGCGTTGCTTTGCCGAACGGCCAACTTGATCGCCGTGTTCCCCACATCGACCGCGACAGTGCAGGCGTGCTGTTCTGGGCAGGCGTGCTGTTCTGGATTCAAGACTCGACGTCCTTCGCTTGTCGATCATCTGAAAGTCCGCTGGTGGGACCAGCCAAGTGAGGCGGCACACGCTTGGTTCGTCCTATGTCGCTCGCTTCGACGTCTGCCTCACGCAGTAACGTGACCTCTTCGCCAGCTTCGATCATCCTAGCCCGGCGAGCTTCGACTCGATCGATGATTTCGGTTTTCAACTTATCCAAACCCTCGCCGACCAGTGCGCTGATCAGGAATACTGGTTTGCCTGTCATCGACGCGAGTGCTTCTTGAACATCTTTGGCCGACTCCGACTCACACTTTGTCACAACAATCATTTCATCACGCTTGGCCAAGTCTTCATCATACTGACGCAATTCGTCGCGGATGGCTTTGTAATTTTCAATCGGATCGGTCGCATCGGCAGGCTCTGGCTCAACCAAATGAACTAACAAGCCAGCACGTTCGACGTGACGCAGGAATTCGTGGCCTAATCCAATGCCTTCGCTGGCGCCTTCAATCAGCCCCGGGATATCGGCAAGCACAAACGAACGCTCGCCGATGTCAACGATGCCCAAGTTGGGATGCTTGGTGGTGAAAGGATAGTCAGCGATCTCCGGTCGCGCACTGCTGATACGTCCAAGCAAGGTGCTTTTGCCCGCGTTGGGTTTTCCAACTAGGCCAACATCGGCGATGGACTTCAGTTCCAGAATCACCAAGCGATCTTCGCCAACTTCGCCGGGGGTGCTTTCGCGTGGCGCGCGGTTGGTGCTGGTCTTGAAATAGGCATTGCCCTTACCGCCTTTGCCACCGCGAGCGATCACGAATTGATCGCCGGGCTTTTTAAGATCTTTGATTACAAAGCCGCCCGCTGCATCAATGACCGTTGTGCCCGGCGGGACTTGGATATGAACATCGTTGCCTTTTCGGCCATTGCACTTTGCCCCACTGCCATTTTTTCCACCGGGAGCACGGTAATGGTGGCGACCAACCAGGGCTGCCAAACTGTTCACACCCAGTTGCGCTTCCAGAATAATGCTCGCTCCGTCACCGCCATCACCGCCATCGGGGCCACCACGTGGCACGTACTTTTCGCGACGCATGCTCATGCAGCCGTCACCGCCTGTGCCAGCGATGAGGTGGATTTGAATACGGTCAACAAACATCGGGTCTGACTTTGAACAGGCTGCCATGAAAAACGGCTGGTCCCAATCGGATCAGCCGTCTGTGAATCGTTAATTGTAACACGCGAAAGTTATTTCTTCAGCGCGTCACGGATTTCGGTCAAAAGAACGATGTCTGGAGGCGTGGGGGCTTCCTCTTCCGCCTTTTTCATCCACTTGCTGGCGATTCGCAGGGCAATGAAAATGACAAATGCCAAAATTGTGAAGTCAATAACGTTCTGCAAGAAAGCTCCGTAATGGATTGCAGCTTGGACTTCTTTGCCATCGGCATCTTCGATCATCTTCCCCAGCGGGTACTTCATGCCTGTCATATCAGGCACGCCCGCTACCACAGCGATCAGTGGCGAAATGATGTTGTCGATAAACGATTTCACGATCGCGGCCGCAGCCGTTCCCATGATAATCCCGATCGCCATATCGATCAGGTTGCCTTTGAACGCAAACTCCTTGAAATCTTTGATCATTCCCATGCGATCCGCCTTTGTTCTTCAATACGTTGTTTTCGTTTTGTCCTCTACATCGGTAGAGGCTCATTTGATTAGTCTAACAAATCGCCGTCCGGTAGGGTGAACGACTCGCAACCGACTTTGATTGCTCAACAACTTAGCGAAGCAGTAAAGTCACTGGTCAACAGGAAAGAGCTGGTGGATGGGTGTCATTTGATTTGACCACGACAGCCGGTTTGCCGAGTCAAGTTGACCGGCATCACGAAGTTTTTGCTGTAAAGCGATTGAAGGTCCGGTTTGCATCACCATTGGCAGCGACTCGAGTTGAGCGAGCCACTTTGATTCTGATTCAATCACTTCCGCCGGTGGCTTTGTGGTCCACAGCAAAACTTGGGCAAGCAACGCAACGTCACGCCGTTTTCGATTGCGAGTCAGCGATTGAAGCTTATCAATGGCAAGGCTGCGATCAGGCGATGTTAGCATCCAGCTTGCGGCGACCAGCTGAACCAGCAGCGATTCGTCGTTGATTCGCTTACCGGCCTCTTGATTCGCGATACCTGAAGCTCTTGCGTCGTTGCGTCCAATCGGTAATCGCGTCCATTGGATCGGTAGCCAACCAATCACCATCGGTGGTAACGGCCTGCGATCAAGCTGCTGGACCAGATCGAAGGCAATCGTGGCTCGGCCGCTGCGATGAGCCGCGCATGCGGAAACCATCGTCAGCCATTGTTGCCGCCACACCGGCGGACGTGCCTTCAATACGTCTGGTAGTTGGGAGAGCGACTGCCCAAAAGCACCTTTTTTAAAGAGACGGATCATGGTGGATTCGTCCTCTGGGATTTTGGCGGGTTCGACCCATAGGACTCGATCAGCCGAGACGGTGATTTGGTCGTTGCGATCGGTGGAAGTGTAGGTCAGTTGCTTAGCATTGAATTCCATTACCCGGCCGTCAACGATTTCAATCGGCTGGGGGAACCAGCGGCTTGTTGTGGATGTTGGTTTGGGTGGTGAGAGCCAAATTTGGTGACGTGTTTCCATCGGCGGTGCTGCACTGCACGCAAGCGACGTAAAAGCGTAAGTCAAAAAAACTACTAGTCCTAAGACGATCATCATGGCTTGCCTTGACCTAGTTTGCTGACATCGAAATATCGATACTGGCCTTCGTTCATTGATGCTAGGTCACGTAAGAAGCTTTCGCTGGGCGCTGACGGATCGCTGCCGAATTCGATTGCGTGAATCGTCGTGCCGCTTTGCTGAGCCCGACGTTGGATCTCGCGAAGTTGGGAAGAAGACAGACGCGGGATTCGTGCATCGGTCAGAAAGAAGATGACATCTGGACCTAGTCGCAACGCCATCTTCAATGCGGATTCATGTTCGGTCGCACCATACGCCATGATCGAATCGAGATAGCGACTTGCGGCAATCTTGTTGTTGTCTTCGCCCGCAATCATTTGAAAAGGAATGCCCGACAATCGGAATGGCGTTGGCTTGTCGTTATAGAAAATCAACTGGAACTGTTGTCGATCGGTCAGGCTTTCCAAACTGCGAATCAATTCTCGTTTGGCGGCTCGCAACGGACGCCCGCCGTAACCGTTCATGCTATCGCTGCGATCAAAGACGTACACGAACCTCGATCCGCTACCGGAGACACCAAAAACCATGGTGGTCGCTTCATCGGAATCACTTGGCGTTCCCTTGGATGCCCCGCTACTGAACGAACCGTTGTCCAGGTTTGCTTCCCCAGCCATCCCGGTTACGCCAATCGGCGACGGTGCGGATTGGACGCTTTTCAAAATCCCGTCCAGGTCAATGGGTGGGGTGAAATTGGGCGGGGAGGCGGCAGCACTGGTGGTAGCGGATGCACCGGTGGCCTGACTCGGTGATTTCAGCTTCGATAACTTCGGTTCGGTGGGTTTGGGTGGATTTTGGGCTGCGTCACTGTAACGATTGCGATCAGGCATCACGTGTACCAGTGCAATCCCAATCGGTCGATCGACGACTTCACCGGTGCCGCCTGGGG
>CAYVAN010000175.1:1016-9755 GCA_964449225.1 uncultured Rhodopirellula sp. | reverse complement strand
CGGTCGATGAACCGAAAACTCATCACCTCATTTATTTGATTGGATGGCACCGACCACTTCCCCCTCCCAGTGGGAGGGTCGAGCGAAGCGAGGGGAGGGTTACGCTGGGCGATTACTTGGGCTTCGGCTTCTTTGCGCGAATGCTATTCTTTCCGCTGCCTGTCTTTGTTCGCTTCTTAAACGAATACTCCATGTCGAGTTTCGATGCGATTGCTCGCGATACCGCCTCGGCATCCCTTTCAACTTCTTCGTCTGTGAAACGAATCACTGTCCAGCCTTTCGATTCAAGATCTCGTTGACGTCGAAGGTCGTCTTTGGCGGTCTCTTCGTGATAGCCGCCATCGACCTCGACGATCAGCCTCTTCGCGACGCAGGCGAAATCGACAATCCATGGTTCGATAGGGTGTTCTCGCCGGAACTTCAGTCCGCAAATCTGGCGACCTCGCAAGATTGACCAAAGCAGTCCTTCTGAACGCGTGGCGTTCTTGCATCGGTGGCGTGCGAATTCGGATTTCATTGCGCTGGCCCTCCCCTCGCTGCGCTCGACCCTCCCAGGGGGAGGGTGAAGAATGTGGAGTCCCAAGTTTAGCAGGTTGGGGATTCAAAGGCGTACTCGGTATTGTCACCCACCGACGGGCGAGCAGATTTCGACGAGGTACCCGTTCTTATCGCGAACGTAGGAAACGGTTTGTCCCCAGGGTTGCTTCGTCGGCGGTTTGGCGGCCGACGCGCCGGCTGCGATCGCTTGGTCGAATGCGGCTTGCACATTGTCGGTGACCAACGCCAGCTCGACGCTTGGGGCATCTTGGCCTGCGGTTGTCTTTCGGTAAGCGAACCCGTGCGAATCGGCGAGTTCCTCCGATGCAAACGCCAGAGCGGTTTCGCCGGTTTCTATTTCGGCATAGTCACCACCTTCGTGAGCGAAGCGACACTTCAAGCCGAACGCGGCTTCATAGAACGCGACCGCCTCGTCGACTTTGGGCACGTACAAAATGATGTATCCAAGTTTCATCTGTTTCGGATCCTCTGGTCCCGGGCAATTTTGTTCGATCATCCAGAATGACGTCACACAACTTAAGGGCCAGCGAATCGAAACACCATCGGTGACTATCTCGTAGAGTCTATGAGTCGACGACAGCAGGATGGTCCACGGTTTTCGGATGAGGCTTGTGGCCTTCGATTTTTTAGGTGACCGGGTTCAGCTGCTTCGCTTTTCGGTCGGCAACCAGGGCGGGGCGGCGGTAAGCGCAGTGGCAATTTTTCGCTCGGGCAAATCTGCCGCCCTCTGGTACTGGTGCAAGGTCCAGCCGTCGACGATTATCCCAAATAGATGTCGCTGTTTGTTTTTTTGCGTTCTGTGATGCTTAACTTGCACTAAACGCGACACAACCATCGGGTTTGGTAGGGCTTCAGGTGCAGGTCTTCACTGCTGGGGAAGGTTTGGCCGGTGATGGCGTCTTCAAAGAAACGGCCCATCCCAGCAGTGCGGAGGGCATTGCCCGAGAAGGATTGCAGTGAATCGGCGAAGTTAGCAATCACTACCATCCGATGACTCTGGTGAATGCGAACAAACCCCAGCAAGTGAGTATTGTCGGTTTTGATCAGCTCCATTTGTTGTCCCGCAAGTGCTGGTTGCGACTTGCGAACTCGAATCAGGTGTTGAAGCGACTCGAAGATACGACGCTGGATTGATCCCCCACCAGATTCGATTTTGTCGTCCAGTTCATCCAGGAATTCCCACTTCATTTTCGGACGGTGAACCCAACGAGTGTCACCAGCTTTGGCTGGATCTTTGACAAAGTCATAATCGTTGAGCATGCCCCATTCTTCGCCCAGGTAGAGCAACGGAATTCCGCCGATGCTCAACGTGATGCTTTGCAACAACAGCATTCGACCAATCGCAAGTTCTTTCTCGGCTTCGTCATCGTTTTCGATCGCCAATTCCAAACCGGCCAACGACGCCAAAGTGCCTGCGATTCGCATGTCACCGGTGGCGATGTTTTCTTGAAAAGGAATTCCGCGAGCAAACGATCCCGGAAATTGACCGGTATAAAAATGGTTTAAAAAGTTGCGATGGTCAAAAGCATTGATCCCGATCGCCGCCGCATCAGCGTCATCAAACGTCCAACCAATATCGTCGTGACAGCGCAAATAATTCACCCATGCGGTTCCGTCGGGCAACTTGTGCCGATGGCTCAGCGATTGGTTCAGCAATTGCGTTGATCGCGTCGCTAAAGACTCCCACAATAATGCCATTAGCGTTGGGTTGTATGAGATCTGGCATTCGTCTTCGCTAACGTACTTGACCACATCATCGGGATGAACGATTGCTTCGGACTTGAACAAAACACCTGGCGTTGCAATTCGAACTAGGCGATTAAACGCTTGGATGATCTTGTGCGCCTCATCAAGGTTCTCGCACGAGGTGCCCATTTTTTTCCAGATAAAGGCGACCGCATCGAAACGCAAAATGTCGATGCCGGTGCTAGCGATGAAGAACATTTCCTCCAACATCGCGCGGAATACCGCTGGGTTACCGTAATTTAAATCCCATTGAAAATTGTTGAACGTCGTCCAGACCCACTGTTCCATTCCGTCGTGCCATGTGAAGTTTCCACGGCGAACGGTCGGAAAGATTTCTCGCAACGTCTGTTCGTATTTGTCCGGCTCGGTGCGATCTGGGAAGATGTAATAGAACTGTTGGTATTCTCGATCACCCGATTGAGCCCGTTTGGCCCATTCGTGTTCGTCGGAGGTGTGATTGAATACAAAGTCCAAGACCAGTGTGATGCCGACGGCCCGAAGTTCCTCCGCCAACATCCGTAGATCGTCGATCGTACCAAGCCTAGGATCGACGCTGCGATAATTACTGATCGCGTAACCGCCGTCATTGTTCCCTGGACGGACTGCAAAGAGCGGCATCAGGTGCAGGTAGGTCAAACCGAGTTGCTGAAAATAGCCGATCTGTTCACGCAAACGCCCTAAGTTTTCGCTAAACAGATCAACGTAAAGCGCCCCGCCAACGACCTTTTCCGATTCAAACCAGTCCGGTTCAATCTCGCGATGGCGATCAACTTGTCGCAGCGATTCAGGCCGAGTGATCCATGCATCGGCGGCGGTTAGCAAAATTTGTTCAAGGTGATAGAAAAAGTCGTACCGCGTTCCGTACAGTTCGTGCAGCAGGCGAAAGGTGTCGGACCAGTGGTGGATGAGGCGATTTTCAAATTCGTCGCGCAGCCGATCGTCGGTCTCGGTTAGAAGCCAAAACTGAGTCATTCGCGGCTCGATCCGGCGCAGCGAGATTTGTGCCTCCAGCTCTAGGCCGACGGCGTTAGGTTGAACTTGAAAAGAAGCCAGCGGAGAGATTGATTTCGTGGGCATTGCTGGGTTCGTGCCGTCGGCACCGGCACCACGGTCCACCATCGTCGATTCCTTCGCTTGGTCCATAGCCTGGGGGCGATTCGGATCAGGCGGATTCGATTGGCTGTGGTTCGATGCGATCATTCGGAATGACAATGTTGCCTAAGAATTGGTAGTACTCGATGCCTTCTAAGATCCCACGGGCGTGAGAATTCTGAGAGAAATAAACGCGCGGCCGATCTCGCAGCACCTCCATTTCTTTGCCGTGATTGGCGACCACGACGCCCAAGGTTCGTCCCAGCAGCATTCCAATGTCGTTGCCACTGTCGCCAGCGACCAGAACATTTTCGGGCGAAAATCCCCATTTCCAAAGGACATGGCGCATCGACAAATCGCTGCCGCCGCGTACCGGAATGATATCCAGGAACATTCCCAGCGATAAAACAACCTTAGCACGCACACCGGCTTCGCGAAGCGCTTTTTTAATCGCTCGTAGAGTCGGCGAGATCGCAGGGTCGATTTGGTAAGCAACCTTGAACTCGGACTGGCTGCGTTCTTCCTGTAAATTGACACCCGGCATGGGGTCCAAAACCGATCGGATCTTGGTCGGTTCCCAAGCAAATCCAATCTGCTTTCGCCAACTGAGGTCTGCGGTCAACTTGGGACCGTAATGCAGTTGGGTACCGGAGTCCGTTTCGATCAAATCGGGACGCGGCAAATGAAGCCGTTCGATTAGATTCATGGCAACGTCCAGGCGACGACCCGTTGAAATTCCGAAGCCAACATTGTCGTTCGCGTTGAGTAGATCATGAAATTCTTGCAACGCTTCGTCATCGCCGGTCAGCGTATTGTCTAAATCGGTGATGATGATTCGGTCAAATTCCGGCAGCCTTCGTTCGCGTGGGTTGTTGACCAAGGCGGGGACTGCGGAATGGCTCAGGATATCGCTGGCGTCACGCAAGTAACGGTTGGCGTGTTGGGTCCAAGAGTAGTGAGCACGGGTGCCGCGAATTCCGGCATCCGACCATTCCTTCCACTGGTTCGGTTCAGTGAGTGCCCGCAACAACGCGTGTTCGATTTGCTGGTTGTCCATTGGATCAACCAACAATCCATTATTGCAGTTGGCGATGATATCGCGGGGCCCACCGTCATGGGTTGCTACGATTGGCAGCCCGGTCGCGCCAGCTTCTAACAACGTCAATCCAAACGGTTCAGTCAACGCGGGATTGATAAAGACGCCTTTCTTTGACGCGACCCAGCGGTACAAATCCGGCACGTCGTCCGGAGCGTGCGATTTGGGATACGCGACCTTGCCGTAGAGGTCATATTTGTCGATTAGGTACAACACATTGTTAATGACCTGCTGCCCACCCTTTGGTAACTCACGCAGATCGTCGCGAGTGCCCATGATCATGATCAGGTTGGAAGCTTCTTGAAGCTGCGGACTTTGACCGTAGACCTCGACCAACTTTTCCAAATTCTTACGTTCGTCAGGTCGCGCCATCGTCAAGATCGATGGTTTGTTTGGATCCGCCAAAAAACGATCCACTGCATCAGCGATCGCAGGTCTCGTAAACCCTTGGATGCCAGTTTCAGTCCCTGTATCAGAATCTTCGTTGCTATTACTGTTGCTATTACTTTTAACAACGCTACCTAGACCAGCCGGAGGCGAGAACAGTGATAAGTCGACCCCCGGCGGAATGACTTCCATGCGATCGGGCTGGTAATGATCGTAGAGTTCATACTGCTGTTGAATTTCTTGGCTGGTGCTAGTCACCACCATCGACGCCGTTTCCAACGCAATCTCTTCGGCCTCGATTCGCGTCGTCAGCTTGTATCGCTTTTCCAACGATTCGGCAGATGACTTTCCTAACAGCAACCGTTGTTGCTTGACACGACCGAGCGAGTGTCCGGTAAAGATATAGGGAACGTGTAACAAGCGGGCTAAGTGTGCCCCCGCTAATCCAGCATCGGCGTAATGGCCGTGGATCAAACTGGGAACTCCCGTCCGCCGAAAATGGACCAGAGTTTGATCGATGAACATTTCGATATACGGCCACAACGCCTCTTTCTTTAGATAACGTTTCGGGCCAAAGGGGATACGAATGATCTTCGCATTTTCGCCAATCGTTTCTTCAACATTGGCATAGTCATCGTGAACTTTGGGGTCGATGACCTGACGCGTCAGCAATTCCACTTCGCGGACGTTCGGATGGGACGCCAGTTCACGAGCAAGCTCCACGACATACTTGACCTGACCGCCCGTATCAGCGTCACGTCCCAATTCCATCTCCTGACCACGGATCAGTCCATGCAGGCTGATCAACGTAATCTTCAAGGGGCCGCCTGAGTGATTTAAGGATTCGTGTGGGCTCGTATCTTTGGAATCTTCAATCGAAGTTGAAGCAGGCAAAAGTGAGTACTCCCATGGTGTATTGAATGAACGACGACGATGATTCTACATACTTTTTAACACTTCGCTGAATCGCCGACGCAGCAATTCGTGTGCCAGCACGAACCTTCACGAAGCGGGGACAACGCAACCCATTTAGGAAGAAACAAAGGTGTTCCCAATGACGAATCAGGTTTTCAAATTGGCAAGCCAGCATTTGCGAGTTGTCCAGCTTTCAGCAATGATTTGTAGGGCGAATCACTCTTTCAAGCAGGGGAGATCGTCAGTAAGTAGCGATCGCCGCGTAGGCGCTGGGTTTCCCTGCAATCGCCAAAGCTCTGCGCGAGCTTCGCTACGGCGACACAGTCTCCAGTTTGAAAAACTGATTTGTCCTATACTGATTTGCCCTGCACTGATTTTCCCTGCTCACTTAATGAAAAAACCTGCGCCCTAACCAGCCAGCAATGTCGAACGATTTCGGTTTGCCAAACAATTCAAAAAAAAGCTTTCTCTAGGGTCGCTAACCGATATATTTTTACTACAGTGTACATAGAAATCGTAGTAAGAAATTGATGGAGGGCGTTGTTGGTGCGATCGCGGTCATACGCGATCGTCAACATTGCCGACCGAGTGCCCCGAAACGGGGTGTACAGGTTCGTGAGGATGCAATTTAACGGCTGCGTACTGATGTCCCTGTCACTCCTTTTCGTGGCACTCGAATTTTGTTTCTATAAGCTACGAAGTCGTGATTGCGTTGATGACTAACTGGTCGTCAATTCCGTCAATCAACTGGACTGAACCGAGTCGGGTTGGCAGCACAAATTTCAATTTTCCGTGAGCGACTTTTTTGTCTTTCATCATCACGGGCAGCATCTTCGCTGGATCTGCGTTGGCGTAATCGATTGGCAGCTGGCACTTGGTCAACAGGTCCGTTTGTCGCTTTAACGATGCGTCGTCAAACATGCCGATCGCGACTGCTAATCGAGCGGCCATCTGCATGCCGATGGACACTGCTTCCCCATGCAGCAACGTTCCGTAGCCAGCGGTCGCTTCGATCGCGTGCGCGAACGTGTGACCATAATTCAAAATCGCTCGCCGGCCGGTCGATTCGCGCTCGTCTTCGCCGACCACATTTGCCTTGCATTGGCAGCTCGTTTCGATTGCGTGACGAAGAGCCGCCGCATCGTGAGTGATCAAAGCGTCCGCGTTTGCTTCAAGCCACTCAAAGAAATCGGCGTCATCAATGACGCCGTATTTAACAACTTCGCCTAAGCCGCTTAAAAAGATTTTCTGATCTAGCGTCGACAGTACATCGGTATCAACCAGGACAAGCGATGGCTGCCAGAAAGCACCCACCATGTTTTTGGCACCGGGCAAGTTGATGCCTGTCTTTCCACCCACACTGCTGTCGACCATCGCCAACAGTGTGGTGGGGACTTGAACAAATCGGATTCCCCGCGTGAACGACGCAGCGGCGTATCCGGCTAAGTCACCCACCACGCCACCACCGACCGCAACAAGCACACTGGCACGATCAGAATTTTCGCGAAGCATCCATTGCATCAAGTTGTCGAACTGATCGATCGATTTGCTTGATTCGCCCGACGGAATTTCAGTCCTGCTGACGCGAACATTTAAACCGGCGAGTGATTGACAAAGCTGGTCGCCCCACGGATCAGCCACCGATTGATCCATCACGACCACCGCATGCGAAATGCCGGGAATCGCATCAAGGATCGCTGGACCAAAAGTTTCGGTTTGTCCGCTGCTGATGTGGATTGGGTAACTGCGGTCACCCAGCGGAACGGTGGTGGTTGAACGGTTAATCAAATTCACGCGACAAGTTGGGGCCGGATGTTTAGAAATAGTCAATCGCCGAGGATGCTGAAAGTTTCACAACACCCGTGGGCTGATTCGACGGATGCAGTAACATACCACGAACGGAAGGGAAATCTTACAAGCGAATTTTTCATTGGCGAAGCACAAGTCCTTTGACTCACACACACACCGACGACGGCCTAGACCCTCATGCCGATAAGTACAACGACCCGCGAGTCAAGATTACTCGTCGGGGGATAGGGCTGGGGATCGCTGTTTTTGTGATCGCGTCGATTACGGCCGGGCTAAGTATCTATGCCAGGAAAACGCCGCTGGTTGAAACCACTAAATTTTGGGGGCCCAATACGATCACGGCCCTGCAATTGGGTGAACGCATTGAGCTTTTGGCTCGCGGCGACGATGATTTCCCCCGCGTCGAATTGACCACCACCCCAGGTTTGGGGCATTTACGACGCGCCCTGTTGGACGAGCGAAATTTTGACTGGGATTCGGTTGAATCAAAACCCGCCTTGTTTGATTCGACGGACCCTGACGTTCCGAACGATAACGAAGCCCCGGCGTCGATTCCGTCTTCTGTTCAGTTGAAAATAACCGACCCGACGGCCCATCGATTCGATGTGATTCAGATTGACATCGACCTTGCGGGTGGCTGGGTTGGCCCCAGCGACGGAAGCCAGCGGGTCCGAGTCAACGATTACGTTCGACCAAAGCTGCGAAACTACTTTAAGACAGTGGTCAATTTCAAACAGAGACGATACGACGACCGCGACTAGGTGCATCAAACGCTTGGCCGGCTCTTCGGTCACCCCGCCGTTTCGCCGCTAGAACAATCTCGGAATCGATGTGGTTCGAACGGAGCCTCCGCGACATCCGACATGTTCATACCAAAGGTATTGCCGGATGTCGTTTTGGCTATTCGGACGACTTGTTTCGGCAGGTAGACGCGATTCGGCTAGCTGCTCAAAGGAAAATGAAGGTGGGGCGATCTAGCTAATCAGTATAGAATTCGGGTCGACCCGCGTTCACGATTTGCCCCGGATCGGCGGGAAGGGCAAATCACTTTTTCAAGCTGGGCAATGTCGCTACGCGAAACCAGCCCCTTGCGCCAAAAGCTCCGAGACCCCCCCGCCAAATGGGGAACCACCAAA
>CAYVAN010000175.1:0-1006 GCA_964449225.1 uncultured Rhodopirellula sp. | reverse complement strand
CCGGCCCGGCCCCCCCCCCCCCCCGCCGCCCACCCGCGGGCGCCCCCCCCCGCGACAATGGGGAACGCTCCAAAGTGAAAAACTGATTTGCCCCGGATCGGCGGGCCAAGCACTGGCATGTTCATGTGCTAATATAGAGGCTCGGCATACCATTTCCTCCACTCAATATTCTCATTTATGGCCTCGCTCGTCCAATCGTCGACCGTTTCAAGCGAAGTCCTTGTAATCGATGAAGAGGTGGAAGCCGCCGGCGGCAGCGGTTTGTTTCGTTTTGTGCGAGCGGTTCCGGCTTGGTTGATCAGCATGCTAGTTCATGTCGCGATCTTGTTAGTGCTTGGCCTGATATCGATTGCTGATCCGGTAAAAGTTGTCAATATCTTGACGGCATCAAGCGTCGCGGAAGACGGTCCCGAGATCCAAGAGTTTGCGATCGAGGAAATGACTGTTCGCGAGATGTCAGAATCCGAAGAGATCTCTGAACCGGTGCCTGAAATGAGCGAGTCGATGGAGACGCTTGAACCGGTGGAGGTTGCTCCGATGGAGATGGCTGAGTTTGCGATGGAGATGCCGGATATGGCGGGCAGCTTGGCGTCGCAAACATCGCCATTGCAAACGCTGACTCAAATGATGGTGCAGCCACTGGATAGTCGATCCGCAAGCACCAAGAAACGTTTGTTGCGTGCTTATGGCGGAACGGCAAACAGCGAGGCAGCCGTCACCAATGCATTGAAATGGTTGGCCAGGCACCAATTACCCAACGGCGGCTGGACGTTTCAACACAACTTAGTTTGCAACGGAGCGTGCGGTAATCCGGGCGAACCCAGACAAGCCCAACGGGTCAATTCCGCAACGGCAATGGCGCTGTTGCCGTTCATGGGGGCAGGCCAGACGCACCTCAATGGTGACTACCGCAGCGTGGTTTACCGGGGGTTACGGTTCTTGATCCAAAATGGAAAAAACGGAGCAACAAATTTGCTGATCGAGTGGGGGCCTTAAAAGTGCCAAA
>CAYVAN010000174.1:1790-9791 GCA_964449225.1 uncultured Rhodopirellula sp. | reverse complement strand
GTTGCACAAATTTTAAAAAGGGGCAATTGGCGCTGGGCGCCCCGCGCCTACCGCCAATGGGGCTCGGAGCGCCGAGCGACAATGGCGAGTACCCCAAAGTGAAAAACTGACTTGCCTTAGGATGGAGCCTGACGTTGTTCACCCATTGAGCCACCGTGGTAGAATTATGAAGTGAGTGCCGTTCGGCTAACGCCCGCACTATTGCAAGATGGCTGGTTCGGCCATTAGGTCTTTTTCCAGCTCTTTGTCGCCCATCAATTCAGCCTGCAAGTCATCCTCAACGCCACCGTCACGCATGGGCGCATCCAGTTCGACCAGATGGTCGTCGATGCTGTCGACTAGTTCTTCCAGCGGTAGAATTTGCTCTTTAAGAACAAGCAAGAATTCTTGGACGCTTTCAATCTGCGGATCATTGATTTCATCAATGACATCTTCCATCTGTTCTGCCCACATTTCAATTTCTTTCTTGGTCGCTTCGTCAACACTTGCAAGCAAACCGCCTGCGGTTCCTTCGGGCATGCCGGCGGTCGGTGAACCCGTCACGCCCAGGTGAATCTGTTGGAGAACGTGATTTAGTTTCCGGCGTGTCGCGACGACCTCGGGTTCCTGAATGACCTTGGGAAGATCACGGCTGAAATCACCTGCCATGGCGCCCATTACGTCTCTGTCACTGGCCATCATTCCGCTGAATTGGCCCATATCACCGCCCATATCCCCCATCATTTCATCTGTCATCATGTCGGTCGCAAAGCTGCCTTGCATTCCAAGATTTCCGGCTCTGCGGCCCTCTTTCTTTTCTTCCGGTTTGCGAAGGTGAGTGCTAGGGTCGCGAGGTTGGCGTACCTTTGTCGGTTTCCGCTTCATTCCTTCCAGTCTGGCAACCTCGCCTTCAAACGCGGTCAATGTCCTAGCGGTCCAGCTCCAAAGAACATCTTTTGGGTTTTCGATCTTGTTTTCCAAGACGCTCGACATCGTTGCCAGCTTCGATGCCGAATGAAAGGCAATCAATTCGGGCGACTTCGGTTCGGTCGAAATACTGACCAACTTAAGCCCAAGCTGTGCATCTTGGCCGCCGCTGGTGTAATCCAAGATGTCCACTGCGTAGCGTTGCAAGAAAGCATGGGCGGCAATGTCACGACTCGCTGGTGCTTCGGCGTCAAGAAGATCGTTCATCATGCCCGCCAATTTTGTTTTCACGTCATCAGGCATGGTGTTGAATGAATACATCGCGTGACGATGAATTCCCTGCAACGCGGCCGCTCGTAGGCCATCGACGTTTTTGTCATCTTCGTACAGAGAAACTAAAATCGGTAACGCACTGGCCATTGGAACAGGCGGCTTCTTGTTTGAAACGTCCACTGGTCGGGAATCCAATCCGCCAATGATGACTGTCGCAGCGATACGTGCGGTCGGATGATGATTCCCCGTTGCCACACGGCTAAGACTCCGAAACGTCAAACCGCTCAATCCCCTGGCAATGTCTGGTCGGCCGCCCTTGTTTGCACGTTCTAGATATCCCGTAACGTCTGAAACAATTTCCGATAAATGATCCATGCCATCGGGGGCAGTCATTTTGCCAGGCACGTATTTTTCGAAGTAAGCCCTCACCGCGCCGCCATTGCCTCTTCCCGTGGAGGCGAACGAACGTGTTTCGGCCTTCATTTTACGAATGGCCGCTGCGTTGTTGATCCGAGGATCAATTTCCATTGACTCGTATTTGTTGTTTCCTTCTTGAGCCATCGTCGTGCTGGCGATGAATGCGGCAACAACGAAGCAGGCAATCGCGAAAATGGCAACGCTTTTCTTTTTCGCATTGACCTCTTTATCATCGATTGCCTTGGCGGTTGCGCAAGGCTTTTGGGTTGAAGAAGAAAGTGATTCTGCTGCCGAACTTTCTTCAGTATTGAACTGTTCCGAGGCCAGTGCTGCGTTACCGTTGCGGCGGTCAAGTTCGCTTGAAAAAGTCATTGATAGCGGCCTAAGGGGCATGAACAGTAGAGGATGGTGAAGCTGTCACCATTATCTGTGACTACCCCCTGAATCGTCAATGAAATTTTCAGCGATCAGCGTCGGCAAACCTGAATTTATCGCAATAAAACCAGTCTTTGCGGAAAATTCATCCGCCACGCACAAAGACTGGAACCGTTGGGGTCGATGAATCCGCATCGTACCGATAACCGTCCTCGCCAAACTGAGCAAGCTTGTTGACGGTTTTAACCTTGTTTTTGACCACCCACGACGCCATCGTCCCCCTCGCCAGCTTCGCAAAAATAGCAATGATCTTGTACTTACCGTCCTTCCATTCTTTGAAAGCTGGCGAAACGATCGGGGCACCCAGGACTGACTGATCAACGCTTTTGAAGTATTCCTGAGACGCTAGATTTAAAAGGCATTTCGACTTGGTTGCCTCGATCTGCTTTTTCAGTTCTTTGGCGATTTTGCCGCCCCAAAAAGCGTACAAGTCTTTCCCACGTTCGTTTGATAACGATGTGCCCATTTCCAATCGATAGGGCAGCATGCGATCCAATGGCCTAAGCAACCCATAAAGTCCTGAAAGCACCCGCAGGTGATCTTGGGAGTATTCGATTTGCTTTGTTGTCCACTCGGTTGATTTTAGTCCGCGATAGACGTCGCCTTGAAAAGCAAACAAGGCTGCCTTGCTGCCTTGTTTTGGGTGGGGGGATTCCCAGTCAGAAAATCGCTGATGGTTTAACTCGGCCAGCTTTTCGCTAATCCCCATTAGCTGACGAAGTCCTTCCGGACTTTGCTGTTTGCAAAGATCTGCCAAAATCGATGCATCCTTCATCAACGCAGGACGGGTCGTTTTATCGATCGGCGACGGAGTTTCAAAATCGAGTGTCTTCGCGGGTGAGAGAACGATGATCATTGAAGTAACTTACAATGGAGAACCGGCAAACAAGTTTTTAGAGATCAGCTTCGGGCACACTGTATGAATTTTAGACGCGTTCCCGTCAAGCTGCATGATTGCCAGGTCCACGGGATCGGCAGCGGTGCCGAGCTTTTCATCGTCGAAGGCGAATCTGCATCCAAGGCGACAGCACGTGCAAGGTCATCGCGATACCAAGCTGTTTTACCGATGCAGGGCAAGCCGTTAAACGCGTGGAAAGCCAGCCGTTCCACGGTCGCATCGAACGAACTCTTTTCAGCCTTGGTCGATGCACTGGGGGCCGGTTGGGATGATTCCTATTGTGAATCTGATTTGCGGTACGACAAAATCACGCTGCTGTTTGATCCTGACGCCGATGGGATCCACTGCGGCGCGTTGGCGTTGATGTTCTTTTATCGCTGGATGAGACCTCTGTTACAGTCCGGTCGGATTGGATTGATTCGACCACCGGTTTTCGAGATCACATCGGCGTGCGGAACCGATTGCATTCACGCTTTTAGCGATGAACATTACCGAAAGTTGTGCGAGGCTCTGGATGCCAAAAATATCAAGTATCGGACTCAGCGATATCGTGGTTTGGCCAGCATGAATGAGTCGGCGCTGGTGACGACCTGCATCGATCCAGAAACTCGAAAGCGAAATGTTTGTGGCGACGAGGATGCCGAAGCAGCGTTGGAGGTCTTTGCGGGGCGGCCGCGAATCTAGGTGTCGCGTATGGCTTTAAAAAGAAACTCTAAACTTCAAATGAATGAGTCACCTGATCGCTTTCAAGCCGATCCAACCTGCTTTGAGTAATCATGGGGGAAGTCAGCGACATCAAGTTCAGTTCGCCGCGATGGTAATGCAACCGCGCGTGGCCCGACGTTAAACCGACGGCGGACCATTGTTTTGAATCCGGATCTTGTGCCAACCATGGACCGCCACTCGCACCGCCACCAAAGTTGGTCGCTAGAACGGGCGAATAATCATCGCCGGGCCCCATCCGATGCCCGAATAAATACTCGCCACGTGAAGCCCACAATTGTTTGCCAAAATCAAATTCGCTGGCCGCGGGATAACCAGCAATTGTCACCCGAGTGTTCTCGTAAAATGTATTCGTTTGTGGCGGTTTGATCGGGATGGTTTGCCCAACGATTTCACCAATGTTTTGATCGACGTAACAAAATCCGATGTCGTCATTGGTCGCCGGATTTCGCAAGTAAGCACTTGGGACATAACACGATGTCACCTTGCATTGAATAGGTGAGCCGCCAGAGTAATAGTCGAAACCGGGATAGAATTCGATCGACCGAGACCAACGACGCTTGTTTGAGTCAAACAGGTTGTGGGCGCAGGTGGCAATCAAATTGGGGCCGACGATCCATGCGGAACCAAACGCAGGCTGATCCCAGCTGTAGGGATCAATGTGAATGACTAAACGCCCAATCGCCTTCGTCGGAAAATCGTCAGTCAATTGATCCACTTGCCGAGTCTGGTAGTACCGGTGCAGCGGTTGATGGATCAGTGAATTGGGGTCGGGAAACTTTTGCGAGGGCAGGAAATTCTGAGGCAACCCGGTGACGGTTCGAGAACGAAAGTACGGACCCGGGTCGGCGGGTTGGCGACCAGGACGATGCTGCGGAGGCGTTTCGTAAAATTGTTCGTCGTCCGAAGGTTGTTCGTCAAAGGCCCACCCGCCAACGGGTTGCCCGCCAACGCGCTGTCCACCAACGCGCTGTCCATCAACGGGGACGCCGGGAACTTGCCGGATCGAATAACCCTGAACCGGTGGCGGCATGGCATAGGATTGGTCTTTCAAAGGACTTGAATTCATCAATTCAAAGCCCTTGGGCGTCAACGTCGGATGGCCGGGGGAGCCGCCGTAACCACCGCCGTAGTATCCGCTCGCAGCTTGTCGTTGACGTCGCTGCCGGCGGGCTCGTTCGTTGGGATCTGCCATGGTGGGATCCGTTTGATTTGGCGAAAAAGAGACAAGCTGAAGGGGACTGTTCAGCCGGGGGTTGTAAGCAGGATAGCGAAGTCCAGTGGACTGGGTAGCCGTGAGGTCTTGGTAGCCCTGCGGTCTGGTAGCCATGTGGTCTACGGGCTTCGCCAACACTGCTGAACGTCAATGGATACTGGCAGCCTTGTTTGCAGACCATTAAGACTTGTGACAGCAAATGCAAGTTCCCGTTAAATTCAGTTCTTTTTCCGCTGATATCCCATGAATTTCGACGAAACGATTGTCGCAATCGCCTCGCCCACCAGCCCCGCAGATCGCGGTGTGGTGCGTCTTTCAGGTGATTCTACGGTCGCTGTGCTTGGGAAAATTTTAAAAGATTCGACGGTGGACATTTCCGAGATCTCCAAACCCTCTCGTTTCAACGTGACGATTGATTTGGGTGATCCGATCGGTCTGGTGGTTGTGGCTATTTTGATTTGGCCGTCCCGTCGCAGTTATACCGGTCAACCATCGGCCGAAATTCATACTTACGGTTCGTTGCCGATTCTGATGGCGGTTGTCGATGCGTGTTTAGGTGTCGGGGCCAGAGCCGCACGGCCAGGCGAGTTCACGATGCGCGCGTTCCTAGCCGGACGCATGGATTTGACGCAGGCCGAAGCGGTCCTTGGTGTGATCGAAGCCGAGAGTCCTGGTGCTTTGGAATCGGCACTGGGTCAGTTGGCCGGTAACGTGTCCAAGCCGTTGGCGATCATTCGTAACGATCTTTTGAATCTGCTTGCGGACGTCGAAGCAGGCTTGGATTTTGTCGACGAGGATATCGAGTTTATTTCAGACGTTGATTTGGTGGGTCGTTTGACACCGATGCTGGAAGTCATCGACACCGCATCCACCCAAATTGCCCAACGAGGCGGCGGTGCATCCACCACGGAGGTCGTGTTGCGTGGCGAACCAAATGCTGGAAAGAGCAGGCTGATGAATGCGCTTGCGGGAAATGAAGCAGCGATTGTTGCCGATGTTGCTGGAACGACCCGTGATGTTGTTTCGGCATCTGCAACGATTCACGGTCATCCGGTCACCCTGCACGACACCGCTGGAATCGAAGTGGCCATTGGCGCGATTTCCAAAGACGCCCAAACAGCTGGCGACCAAGTTAGCCGGACCGCTGCGATTCGGTTGTGGTGCGTTGACGCGTCTCGCGAAGATTTGCCAGCAGCGATCCGGTGGATCGATCACCAAGTAGCCCAGATCAATCAAGGCCCCGGATCCCGAAGCGTCGCGGCAGACTTAATGGTTGCGACGAAGTGTGACCTGATCGATGACTTGTCAGCCATCACTCAAATGAGCGACTGGATAATGAGCGACTGGATTCAGTGCAGTGCCCAAACGGGGTTGGGTATCGAGGGGCTGTCGGCGCAGATCGCCGATCGCATCTGCGAAATTGACGCGGCCGAAACCGGTTCGGCGACGGGAACCGCCGCCCGTTGTGCTCAATCGATCCAGCAGTCGCGTTTGGCAATCGAGTCAGCGATTCGCTTAACCAAGAATCAAGCGGGTCACGAATTTGTTTCAGCGGAATTACGAACTGCGGCGCAAGCGATCGGTGAAGTGACAGGCGAAATCTACAACGAAGACATTTTGGATCGTGTCTTCGGTCGATTTTGTATCGGCAAGTAGTAAGTCGCTTCACTGGTAAGTCGCTTTACTGGCCCTCTACCCTTATCCGATCGCGTTGGCACTCACAATCGCGTGGGGCGTCAATCCAGGGCAACTCAGGTTTTCAAGCTGGGCAATGTCGCTCGGCTCTCCGAGCCGAATAGCGCTATCGGCTCGGAGAGCCGAGCGACGTTGGCGAATACTCCAAAGTGAAAAACTGATTTGCCCTGGGCGTCAATCAATTTCGCTATCCAGGTCATCGTCGATAAATTCGTCATCGTCGTCGACCGTAAAATCCTCTTCCGCCATGGCATCCTCGCCGCGGTCCATCAATTCATCGGGCGGAGTAGTTCCGTCTTGCGGAATCCATCGCACGGTTTCGCGAGGTGGATCAGACAGTGCATCGTGGCATTCCATCGCCATCCAGCTGCAATCGCCGGGGCCGTCGGCCGTATCGCCTTCTTCGACTTCTTCGTTTGACGTCACCATGTACAACGACGCGCTGCGAAGAAAACTTTCCACTTCGCTGGGTTCATATTTTTTGGATGAAAAAACAGCTTCCAGATCGGGCAGATCAAATTGACCGTTGCCAACCGTGTCCATTAGCGACCACTGGTCGCTTGTTCGAAACAAACGAACGTTGGTCCACATGTCCAGCGGCGGCATCTCTTGGTTCCACGCGTGGTTCAGGCCACGTCGCAACCCATCGCTGTCGCGAAGCACTTCGCCGCCGGGGTTGAAATAGCAAATCGCACCGGGCAATTCCAGCAAAGCGGCGACTGCTTTGGTGATAAATTCTAGCTCTCGGATCGGATCGTAATCTTCGGGCACCAACGGCAATTCATCGTCGTCATCGTCCTCTTCTGATTCTTCACTCCCCAAGACGTAGCTGATCAGCAACCGAATGTGTGCGGTGTGCAGCGGGGCCATTTCGCTGCCCTCTTCCCAGCCCCACGACTGGTCGATCGATCGTTCCAAGCAGCCCGGAAACGCCAGCGGCCCAAATTGACCAAGTGACCAAGCAACAAAGCGTTCGGGGGTCTCGTCGGGATCGCCTAGATCATCTGGCCATTCTCCGGACGATGGAGTGACCAGCAAATGTCCGCCTGCCTCTTCCTGGAATTCAAATACGAGGGTTTCGTTGGAATCCACATCGTCGATCGCATCGTGACGTGCTGAGAGCGTGAACCCGCTCAATTGACTCAGCACCTCGTCCACCGTCACAGGCTGCCGTAACAGGACACACATTCCCTGCGTGAACAGACCTTTCGCCATGAAATTTTCTCTACAAAAGTCAATAAAGTGAGCACATTTCCCAGCGACTACCCTACCCGACTAACATTCAGATCACGAGGGGCGTTGATTCGCAGGGCAAATCAGTTTTTCAAGTTGGGCAATGTCGCTCGGCTCTCCGAGCCGATGGCGCAATACGCGAGGAGAGCCGAGCGACAAAGGGGAAAACATCAAAATGAAAAAGTGATTTGCCCAGGGTTATTGG
>CAYVAN010000174.1:0-1780 GCA_964449225.1 uncultured Rhodopirellula sp. | reverse complement strand
GGGGCCCTCGGGCCGGGGGCCCCCCCCCCCAACCGCCACCCGGGCCCGTGGAGCCGAGCGACAATGGGGAACACTCCAAAGTGAAAAAGTGATTTGCCCTGCGTTGGTTCAGCGATTAAGCGGCGTGGCGGATCGGTGGTTGCTCTTGCTTGAACTTCAAGATCGGTTTCCGGTCTTCTTGCTTTTCTGCTTCTTGTGTTAATGCTTCTGTCGTTTCTGGGGACCAGTTCATGCCCAGCCATCCGCCAAGCTTTGATTTGCGGATAAACTGCTCGTAGGTTGCCAGCGATACGCCCATTGCGATCAAGGTTGCCAAGGTCGCCTTGAACATCGGTGATGCCGTCGGCAGCAAGTACTTTAAGTCAATGTGGACCAAAGAAAGCACCGGGTGGTGGATCAAGTAAATCCAAAACGAACCTGCGGCAAGGTATTGGATTGATCGTGGTAGCGTCTCGATTCGGCGGATCGCCAGGCTGATCATCATGACGCTGACCAGAAGCGACGAAACCGCCGTCATGATTGCCAACGTGACGCTGGATGCGCGTGAGATTTCACTGCTGTATTGAAGTGACCATATTCCTAACGGAACCGTCATCCAGAGCGTGCATGCTGCGACGGCAGCCCAACGCGGCGAAAGCGACCGAAGTTGCATCATCGCTGGATCGAAGTTTGCAATCGCCAGTCCAATGACAAAAAAGCAACCGTTGTAAATCCACTTGCTGGGGACCGGTGCAAACGCGTGCTGGAATCCCCAGATCACCTCGGGACGAAAGAAGATAACAACCGACGCGATCAACAAGCAGCTTGTTACGATCGCGGGCAAGCTGAACGACAGTTTCGAAAACTTCGTGAGTTTTTGACGGGCAGCCATCACCCCGGCGAAGATGACGATGTAGGAAAACAAGTAGTGCAGAAACCACAGATGACTAAGGCCCCATAGATCTTTGCTGAGCGAATCGTCAAATTTCAGACTCTTCATTTTGACCAGCGGAACGATTCCCTCGGACACCCAACCAAGCACCCAGATGTACAAGTCGATTGGCAGAATCACCAGCGTTGCGAAAAACAAAGGAAGCAGCAATCGTTTCGCCCGGCTTCGGATCAGTTGATTGGCGTCACCACGACGCTGCCAGCTTTGGAAGGACAACAGACCCGCGATAATCAAAAACAAAGGCATGACGAACAGTTCGATTGACCAAAACAACCCGTCGGCAAATGAACTTTGCGAGTCAGAAACCGACCAAACAAGTCCAGGCATCGGGTGCCGCAAGTAAGGCACCAACGCATGCAGCACCACCACCGCGATCGCTGCAAAAGCCCGAATCGCATCGATTCCGACAAAGTTTGCGGGTGGTTCGATCTGGGGCTGAACGTCGCGGGACGAATCGCTCGTCAGGGGCAAGATTTTCATGGCAATTGGGACGTACCAAATTGGCCATGATCAGCGAAAGATCAAGCGAATCGACGAACAGCTCGCGGGTGCATGACCGGGTTTGCAGCGATGATTGGGAGCGACTTAGATTCCGAAGGGATTTACAATTCTGATCGTTCACCCGGGATGGCTGGGGGTTTTGGAGAACGCTTTTCAGGGAAAATGCCATGAACGCAAAAAGGTGTCGGACACGAATGGCACTGGCGTAAGCCGCGTTTTACGAGATGTAGTTGATTTATGTTGAAATTTGCACAACCTGTAGTGCTATCAAATACACCTGAGTTCGGCCTCGCATTTTCAATGCCATTGATGGTTTGAAATCACGGCGAAACCACGCTGAAATGGTGA
>CAYVAN010000173.1:0-9824 GCA_964449225.1 uncultured Rhodopirellula sp. | reverse complement strand
GGGGTATGGGGCCGATGGGGCGTCGTGGTAAGTTCTTGGTTTGGATTTCCAAGCGGCTTCCAGCCGAAAACACCCCTCACTTATAGGCCCGCGTTCGCGATGACCGTCGACACCTACGCTGTATGCCCCTGCGGCAACGGAAAAAAAATCAAGTTCTGTAAGTGCAAGGATTCAGTTGGAGAGCTCGATTCGGTGCTGCAGATGGTCGAGGGCGGCCAGGTCGTTCCGGCGCTGGATCGCCTGTCAACAATCTTGCAAACCAACCCTGACGCAGCATGGGCGTTGGCGATTCGCGGCCGCCTGCTACTGGATCTTCGCGAATATGACGGCCTAGCTGAAAATGCGGAACGATTTAGCCGTCTGCAACCGAGCAATCCGCTCGCACTGACCCAGCGTGCCGCTGCTCTTTTGTTTCGTGGCAATCCCGACGAAGCAACGGCAACCATGCTGGAAGCACTGACCGAAAGCGGTCGTGACGTCGACGCGTTTGTGTTGGATGTCGCGTCGGTCCTAGCCTACTCGTTGGCTCAAAGTGGCGTTTTTCTGACCGCCCGAGTTTACGCGACACTGGCGATGATGGCTTCTGGATACGAAGGTGGGCAGACCGCGGTCGCGGTCCTAAAACAGCTCAACCAAGCACCGACGATCAGCCAACTGATGAAGTCGATTCCCGAACCGATCGCACGGCCCGGCGACGCGTCTTGGGGCGAACGGTATGACGAAGCCGCCGGCTTGCTTCAGAATAATAAGGTCATTTTGGCGGAAACGAAGTTCGCCTCGCTCCGAAAATCCCAGCCCGACCAACCTGCGATTCTGTCAGGGCTTCTAACCTGTGCAATCTGGCGGGGCGACGTCGATTCACAATCCGACTTGCTGCAACAACTTTCTGCTTGCGAATCACTCGATTTTGAAGCGAGGGTTCACTTTCAAGCGATGTCCATGCTCGCCAAGCCAGGCACGCCCGATCTGGCGGTGCCCACGATCGAGCTTTCCAGCGACATCGAAAAGGTTGAGGAAATCGAGCTAGCAATGATGGCCGATGACCGCTTTACGCCGCTGCCACCGGATTTGCTGCAAGGCATGCGGACCAGCGAAGAAGAAGTGCCTCCGCGATCCGGCTTCCAAATCCTTGATCGTGATAAGCCCGCTGAATTGGATAAGCTGCCCGCGATCGATGAAGTCCCCGAAGCAATCGCGATGGCATTCATCTATGGAAAGCAAACCGACCGGGCTGCGCGAGTTCAATTGCTAGAAGTGCGACAGTCGAAGATCGATGAAGTCAAACAGCGAATGACTAAGGTTGCCGAAGGAATTGAGTTGAGCCAAGATGCAGGCGAACCGTTGCCTTTGGTCGTCGCGGGGCAGCCTGCGATTGCGATGGTGCGTTTTCAAGCCAATCCAGCTGAAGCTCAAAAGCTTCAACAACAACTCACCGACGCCCGTATGCCCGAAGCCGTTGCAAACCTTGCGTTGCCCATTCTTGGCGGCAAATCGCTGAAGGAATCTGCGTCGGATGATTCAACCAAATTGGTGCGAACCGCTGTCATGCGAACCATCGAACAATACGACGCACTGGCGTCAAAGTTGGGTGATTCACTAGGGAAGGTCTACCAGCTTGCTGGTCTGGAAGAACCCGCATCGATAAAGCCTACTGATGACCAGATTGAATCCTTAGCCAATGAAGACCTGATTCATGTTGATCCATCGGGATTGAATACTGAATCATTGATTTACTTGGTTCAACGAACGCAGCAGATTACATCGACACTGGCGATACGGCGATTTTCCAAAGCGTTGTTGCAATCAGACATGACCGAAGAACAGCAACCTGCGAAGCTGTTCGCTTACATGTCGTTGATCAACGCTACCGAAGATAGCGAAGCAGCCATCAAGTTGCTCGAAGAAGCAAAAGCATTTGCTGAAGGCTCGCAAATCTCGATGGCGAATCTGTTACTGACCGAAGTTAGCCTTCGTCTTCGTGCGGGCGATGGTGCTGGATTCCAAACGGCGTTGCAAGCGATCTCAACCCGTCACGGCAACGAACCTGAAGTGATGGCTCAGTTGCAGCAATTGTTGATGGCCTACGGATTGATTGGTCCAGATGGGCGGCCCACTGGCGCAGGCGGGCCACCGCCCGCCGAGGTCGCAGCTGCACCGGCCGAACCGAGCGGAGGTGGCCTATGGACACCCGATCAAGGTTCGCCCTCAGGTGGATCTGGCAGCGGTGGCGGTGGGAAACTGTGGACCCCCGGAATGGACTGAGCGATCGCTCGTCTTCACTCATGTTCCGGGGCTCCGCCTGGGGACAAGGGGCAGATAAGCCTTTGAACCGCGTGCCCAACAGGCCGCGCGTCTAACATGCTTGAAGCGCGCGGCCCGTTGGGCACGCGGTTTAACAAACTTCCACTACCTGAAAACCCTCGGCAACTTGTCAAATTAATCAGGGCTTTCCACGCCATGCCCCGCAATCACCCCGACGAACACTTCATGCGTGCCGCGCTCGAATTGGCGGCCGCCGGCGAAGGCTTGGTTGAGCCCAATCCAATGGTTGGATGTGTGCTGGTGAAGGCTGGGGAAATCATTGGACAAGGCTATCACCAAAAATTTGGCGGCCACCATGCCGAAGTCGAAGCGATTCGGTCGCTGCCTTCCATTGATGATGCCAATGACTGCACGGCGTACGTGACATTAGAGCCCTGTTGTCATCTTGGAAAAACACCTCCCTGCACCCGAGTCCTTATTGATGCAGGCGTCGGGCGAGTCGTCATCGCGATGCAGGATCCGTTTGCCAAGGTCGATGGTGCCGGCATTGCGGAACTACGCGATGCGGGCATTGACGTGACCGTGGGTGTGCTTGAATCTGACGCCCAGATTTTGACGTCGCCCTTTGCGAAGTTTGTTGGTACCGGTCGCCCTTGGGTGATCGCTAAATGGGCCATGACAATGGACGGCCGAATCGCGACACGGACGGGCAATAGCCAGTGGATCAGTGGCCCATCGTCACGCGATGAAGTTCACCGACTTCGCGAACGCGTCGATGCGGTCATCGTAGGAATGGGAACGGTCAACGCCGATGACCCGATGCTCAACGCTCGCTTCGAAGAACCAGAGCATCGCCCGAAGCGGATCGCTCAGAGGGTGATTCTTTGTCGTCAGCGATTGCCTTCGCAGCAATCTCGTTTAATCAAAACCGCTAAACAGTTGCCGACCCTGTTAGTGACAACTCCGCTGGTCAATGAGACCGAGCTTGCCAAACTGGAGAGCCTTGGGGCAAAGAGCTTGCGTTTGGAAAACGACGATAGCAAATCGATGATCGAGTCCGTGCTCAGCTTTTTGGGAGCTCAGGGTGCTACCAATGTGATGGTGGAAGGTGGCGGTGAGGTCTTATCGAGCTTCTTTTTAACTGATCAGATCGATGAAGCCCACGTTTACATTGGTCCAAAAGTGTTTGGCGGAACAAAAGCGCCCGGCCCCCTAGGTGGAATCGGTATCGAAAGAGTTACCGATGCGATGCTATTTGATTTGCATGATCTGGAGCGGCTTGATGATGATGTTCGATTAGTTTACCGACGGAAAACGTCTTCCATTTGATATTTGATCGCTTTTGCAAACTTGGTCTTTTCTTCATAGCCAGTTTTTGACGATAAGCGATGCGGACTCGTCGGCTCGCCCGATGAGGGCTGGCCAATGCGTCCACCGATTCAACACTGCCTCAACCAAGGTTTGCCTTGGTACCTCGTAGGGCTCGATGATCATGTGGCGTTTGCTAATTGCCTTAATCGGCTTGTCCATCACGGGCGTCAACTTGCCTGCACAGTCAGAACTGACTGCGAGAAAGACGCCCCAGGCTGAAGGTCTTGCCTGGCATTGTCCACCTTCTGAAATCGACGAACCAGAGCCGACCAAGGCCGATCTCGATAAGCATGCGGGCTATTTAGGACCGTCGGGCGTCGTCCGATTTCAATTGATTCAAGGCCGAATCAGCTTGGATGCTCCGCAACACCGTAAGGGATCTCAAAGTTCAGATGTGAACGGTGTTTATGAAAGCGTCGATGTTACAGCCAAACGCGGCATCCCTTCGGTCCACTATATCCTTCGAACCAATCGTCAGCACCTAGATCTAAGCGTCCAAGATGCAGACCTCATGCGGATCGAATCATGGATGGCTAAGCAAGGTGACCAAGATGGTCAAGAACACCATTGTTTGTTAATCCAACCTGAGTCAGGGCCGATTACTTTGTCCTGCAATAGCAGAAACCAATTGCACCAATGGAGCGGTCCGACGTTGATCCATGTTCGCGGCCTCCAGCCCCAACTGTTCGACGAACATTTTGGTAGCTTGATAACGCGAATGCTTCATGGTCAATCACTGAAAGAGCTGAGTGATAAAACATTGGCTGCAACACTCGCAGAACTAAAATCTCCAGTGTGTGTCACGGAAGTAGAAATGAATCGATGGATTGAGGCACTCGGGGGCGATCAGCGAAAGTTGCGAATCAATGCACAGCAAAAGTTTCTCGATGCTGGAACTCTTATCGTCTCTGAGCTGCAAAGACGATTAGATGCCAGTTCTGATCGGGGAGACCTTGATGTCGAGCAAATCGCAAGAATCAATCACATCTTGAAACAGTTGCGAAGCCGATCTCCGGACCGTCCTAGATCGTTGGCGAAACTGTTGGTCAATGATCCTTCATACTGGTCGATGCTTCGCGGGCGTATGTCAACTGAACAATGGCAGCTGGTTGCGTCGCGGGAGCAAGATTTCCGTCAGCATTCCACTTCGCAACAAACGGTCGTTCGTTTTGCTCGACATCGGGAATCTCGCGTAAAGTAAATATCAATTTTCGCTCCGCGAAAGCTTCGCAACGCAATCGTTTCAGGTAGTGATCGACAGCACCCCAGAATTCGATGGGAAGCTAAAACAACCACTACGCCAGTCGTATTTCGGTCGGTATCCTAATCAGATAACAAGACCTTGCGTTCAAGCAATCGTGTTTTATTGAACTAAACAGTCGTTTTTGGCGGTAGCCATGATTGCCATTCGTCAATGGCATATGAACCGGGGCTATTGTCCAGGGCAACTCACTTGTTCACTTTGGAGTATTCGCCATTGTCGTTCGGCTATCCGAGCCGATTGCGATGTCGGCTCGGATAGCCGAGCGACATTGTCCAGCTTGAAAAACTGATTTGCCCTGGGCTATTGTCCAAACGACTAATCAAAGTGTCCCTGTCGAACTAATTATTCGTCGAACAATCGCATCCCAATGACCGGAATCGAATCATGGAATACAGTTACGAAGAACTTGCAAAGATGATCGATCACTCGATGCTGAATCCGAATATGGCGGTGGCAGATTTTGATCAAGGGATCCAGTTGGCGATTTCTTACAATGTCGCCAGTGTCTGCATCATGCCTTTCTACTTAAAAAGATGCGCCGAGATGCTCTCCGATACTGGCATCAAAGCTTCGACAGTGATTGGTTTCCCACACGGTGGCCACACCACAGCCACCAAGCGAGCAGAAGCTCAACAAGCCATCGCCGAAGGCTGTGAAGAACTCGACATGGTGGTCAATGTTAACCAAGTTCTTAGCGGAAATTGGGATTACGTTCGCAGCGACATTGCCGCAGTCATCGAAGTTGCGCACGCAGCGGACCGCAAAGTCAAAGTGATATTTGAGAATTGCTATTTGGAAGACGAGCACAAAATCAGACTTTGTCAGATCTGTAACGAACTTGGCGCAGACTGGGTCAAGACATCGACTGGTTTCGGCAGCAGCGGAGCGACCATGGATGATTTGAAGTTGATGCGCAGCCATGCTGCTGACAACGTTCAAGTCAAAGCCGCTGGCGGTGTGCGAGACCTCGACGCACTGATCGAAGTCAAGAAAATTGGCGTCACGCGGTGTGGTTCAAGCAAGACACCGGGAATGTTGGATCCATTACGGAAGAAACTCGGCATGCCTCCGATCAAAGACACGACGACCTCCGCAGGAACGAATCCCAATTATTGATGCGTTCTTTGTTTGAGCGCACACCTAGGGCGGCTCATAGCAGCTGGACTCGCCAGAGCTCAGCTTCAAACGCACTCACTCGTCCGAACTGGTTTCCTCTTCCTCTTCTACCTTATCGGATAGATCTTCCACATCGGTGTCGATGGTTAAATCTACCTTCATGCTTTCCGGATCCTCCGCGCCTTGGCGGTGCATATCGGCGATTGCGGTGTCACCGATTTCGTCATAGCAAACCGCCAGTGACTTGTGAGCATTCTTTGCGAGTGAATCGACGATCAATGCATGTTCAAGATCTGGGATCGCTTCCTCGTACTTTTTCATTCGGAACAAAATCTGCCCGCGAGTTTCGTAGAAGTGTGGGCTAGCACCGGGTGTTTGCTGAATCGCCATCTCTGAAATCTTGAGTGCTCTTTCCAAGTCACCGCCGTCTTGCAGTGCAATCACAACGGCTAGATTGTTCAAAATCGCACCACTCTTGGGCAGATCCTTTACTGCTAATTCCAACTCGCGTTCGGCAATTTCATACCGGTCTTTCATCAGCGCGGCGGTGCCCCGAAGGAAGTGCGCAATTCCGGGCGAAGTGCCTGAGACAAGCGATTTTCGCAGAGCTGCCATTTCCTCGCTTTTTTCATCCATGGTTGCCAATACTTGGTCCGCGATCACGCTTACAACTCGCGGGTTGTTCGGAGCGTAACGAAGTGCGACTTGCAGCATTTTCAAGACGCGGACCCGATCCTTCGATGTGGTCGTTCCTGAATTCTCCAAAAAGCCAACCCATGCGACGATCGCGTCACCCATGGAAATCGAGAGCGTTCGCTTCTGTTCGTCTTTACGAGCCCTGCCAATCGCCGTGTAGAGTGTTTGAACTGCTTCGGAGTGTTGCTCCAAGAACAACAGACTTTGGGCGACCGCTAGTGCGAGGGTTGGGTTCGTTGGTTCCTCTTCGTACAGTTTCTGAACTTTTTCAAGCGTTCGCTTGGCAAGCCGATTCGAGGTCGCAGTATTGCCCAATTGCTTTGACAATGCAGCGGCTTGCAGGCCACGCATGGGTTGATAGCGAGAAAGATCATCCAGTAGCGGTATCGCCTTGTTGTAATCCTGCGTCGCCATCAAATAATTGACCAGCAATTGCTTAATTCGCAAATCCTTCGGAGACTCTTTGTGGACCAGCTTTAAAAGTTCGCCGAACTCGTCTGCATCATCATCGGCGACATCTAGCTTCTTTTTCTTGCTTAGGTACTTCTTGTCGAGCAACCAGCGGGCCGCACTGTCGTCTCGTTTGACGCTGACAAGACGCTGCATCAGGTTGATGGCTTCTTCTTCTTCTCCCAATGCATCCTTGGTCATACCAAGCCGGAATAAAACCTGCGTATCGTTTGGCTTTTTCTCTAGTTGCCGTGCCAGCACGAGTTCAGCTGTGCCGAAATCATCCTTTGCAAACGCAGCAGCAAGCTGTCGGTCCAGTAAGCGTCCTCGCCAATCCGATGTTTGCGAAAACGCTGCAATCGTGCAGACGGCGAGCAGCAACAACAACCCAACCGCCGGGAAGCACTTGGGAGTATCGCGAACCGGGAATGACATCAGCCAACCCGAAACAAACTGACCACCCCACTTCAGCCAAGAGACTGGATTTAGGTATTGAATCATGATTGAGGCTCCCGCGACGACGTGTAAGTATTTGAGTCTTTTAGCACTGAATCACTCGATGCAAACTCCTCGCCAGTGATCGCTTGAGCAACAGCTTCGCGACGCTTCACAAACTCTCGTTTTAGCGAGCGGATATCGCCTGGAGAAAGCTTCTCGGGTGTAATCACAAGCAATTGAATCACTGCCGCGGCTTGTGTGTCGAAGGACGCTCTCATGCCCAGCCTTCGACGGAGGCTTTGCCACATTGAGCTTAAAGAAGTTGGAGTCTCTAAAATCCTCCCATCGCTACCGACAGCGGAGTAATAAAGATAGCCTTCTACATCCGAACCGTCTGTGCTTCGCATACGTGCGGTGGCAAAGGCGTTGAACTCTTCCTCCTTCTCCATCGCATCGTCATTCGGTTTGCTTGGGTCGTTCTTTTCACTCGCTACCGCGAGTTCCATGGAATCATTATCACGATCGATAATCTCCCATCCACGTTGCTTGTAGGCACGAGTAAGTTCTAGCCATCCCGAAACGGGCTGCGTAATTTGAAGCGTTAAGTTTCCGTTACGAAACGTTCCAGTCCAAGTGTCACTACGCTGTCCCGTCTTCGATTCAGGGTTGTCAGTCGACACATCATCGGCTGTTGTTTCATACTTTTCGATCTGGATGGCGTCATTCGATTCCACCTTTGCAAACAAGGTTTCCGTTGGGGCAAACAGCGGACCCGTGGAAGCTGTTATTTGAAAGTCTTCGTCACCCCCGCGAAACGCTCCCACCAGAGCCAAAAGACTCAACACTGCCGCTGTTCCAATCAAGCCTAACCAAACGGGAGATGCCAATCCGGGAGCGGTCCGATCTTTGTTGTCACGGTTACTTGATCTGGCAAACTCCTCCGTAGCCCGATTCTCATTCATCCACGAAAACTTGTTCCAAAACTGAACGAAGGGATTCGAGCCCGCATCTGTGTTGGGTTCCACGTAATGAAATGCAATGGCAAGCAGGTGATGGAACGAGTACAGCATGCCGAAGCCAATCAGAACCGCAGTGAAAGACATGGCCATTGGATACCACCCCTCTGATAGATCCATTTCCATCGATTCCGCGGCAATCACGCTGATCACTAATCGAAGCGAATTGACTCCTAACGCCGTGATTACAGCCGCGAGCGTGTAGAACGGCAGCAACCATAGGCTCATCCTTTTCCAAGCGAGTAAAGAAAAGGCAACAAACAGCAAGAAAGGGAACGAGACAAACCCGTCGCAAACGCGGCTCGCTAGCACCTCGGACTCGAACAGTCGAATCACACTGCCCGAAACGGAGTGCGGCATCTCAAAGTAGTCCAGGAAAATACTAGAAAGCCAAGCAGTGCTTCGATTTAGTACGCTCGCCAAAATCTCACCTACACCGCTTGGAAGTGAGATTGCTAACAGAGGAGCAATCAATCCGACAAGAGTTCGTTGATTTGTTCCGCGTACGCTCCGCATAGCACCCGCTACAACAAGAACAAATGCCAATGCTCCAAACCATGGGAATGCAATGAGTCCTCCTAACAAAACAGCAATCAAGCCGATAACAACGACCGCCCAACCGCCGGCAGATTGAGGGCGGGTGATCGTGCCCTCTGACCGCTGCCAATAAAGGAAGGCGATCAACAAAAACGGCAAAGGTAGAAACGCGTATCGCCAATCACCAAGCAGTCCGAGCCAGTGCGTAATCGCAAGCGGTAGTGTGGGGACGAGGCAGACTAGCCAGAACATTCCTCCACCTGATTGGCTCCACCAAGTGGTAGAGCTCGCTGATTGAGCTGACCTGATATCACCAGTGGCGGTCGTTTGAGATTCAACCGAAGTCATTGTCTTTTACGTTCAATAGATGGAAAGAGCATCGAAGTAGGCCGTCGTTTATCGTTAGGCCGTTTGTTTACTGCACGCAGATGTTTACTGCACGCAGAACATACCAGGATACCACGAGCGTCACCCGGCTGCGTGCTTAAATATATCTCAGAGCATCATAATCAGGGACGTAGGTACCGTCTCCGGATGCCAGAAATCCACTCTCGAGCAAACTTAAATACATTTGCCCAAGAGCTGGGTTGCTTCGGAATCAATAATCTATTTGGCTACGCGGCTATCGCCATCAACCGTCAACTTCATCGGAGCTTGAAGCACCAACGGTCGCA
>CAYVAN010000172.1:7174-10015 GCA_964449225.1 uncultured Rhodopirellula sp. | reverse complement strand
ATCCATCGTGGCCCCGTCACCGTCACCACGAACGTCTTCGATTTTGTGAATTCGTCCGGAATAGAACAGGATTCGCTCGCTAAGCGTTGTTTTGCCCGAGTCGATGTGGGCACTGATCCCGATATTTCGCGTTTTGGCCAGACTCATACTTCTTACTTACTTTCTCGATTGCATGTCGAATCATCGGCATGCCGGTCGCATGCTCGGATTGTAGGGATGGGCTGAAACCCTATCGACGGATTATCAGCCAGAACGCCGAATATGGCGAGCGGAGAAATATGGCAGAGCAATCGCGTTGGTGGAAGGGCAAATACAGATTCTGTGATCTGCCGGGTTGATCGATGCGAACGCTATCCCGACCACCGGAAGCGTTTCGCACGTCCGCTAGACGGCAACGGAGCGACAATTATCCTTAGCCGATGCAATCCACCGGCAAAAAAGTTCTGCTTTCGGCAATCAAATTTCTCATTCCGGCTGCCATTATCGGCTTCCTGATCTGGCGAATCGAACCGGGCCAATGGCAACAATTGTCAGAGCAACCCAAGGATTACTGGCTGTTGTTGGCGGCGTTGACGGCTGGCTTGATCGCGATGAGCCTGTCGTTCACGCGGTGGTGCGTGCTGGTCCGTTGCCAGGGGATCGAATTGAGCATGCTGGAAGCATTTCGGCTCGGTTCAATCTGCTTCTTGCTAAGTTTCGTGTCGGCGGGCAGCGTTGGCGGCGATTTGTTCAAGGCGATCTTCTTGGCCAAGCGTCGACCAGGCAAACGCGTCGCCGCGGTTGCATCGGTGTTGGTGGATCGCGGATGCGGGCTGTATGGATTGCTTTTGTTGGTCGCTGGCGGATTGATGATCAGCCCCAGCGATCCCACCATCGCTGGTGATTCGGCGATTGGGATGACACAAATCAAATGGGCAACGGGTATCTTGATCGGATCGGGAACCGGCGTGCTGGCGATTTTGATTTTGGGCGGACGCAGCGTTGATCGATTGATCACTTGGGGCAGCGATTTGCCGGTGATCGGCAAAGTTGTTTCAACGATCGGGCCACCGCTGCGGATGTTCCATGATCACCCAATCGGTTTTGGGTTTGCGATCCTGTTAAGCCTGGGTGTTCAGGGCATGTTGGTCATCAGCATGTATCTGGTCGCACGCGGTCTCTACACCAGCCCACCAACGTTGGCTGAGCATTTTGTGATCGTGCCGATCGGAATGCTGGTGTCGGCATTGCCACTGACACCCGCCGGGATCGGATTGCTAGAAGCCGCGATCGATGAACTGTACAAAGTCGTGCCCGCCGTCCCCACTGCGGCATCAGGAACGCTGGTCGCACTGGTCTTTGAAATGGTCAAGTTCGTAATGGCCATCATCGGAACAGCCTTCTACTGGACCGCCGGATCCGAAGTGCGCGAGAGCATCGAGAACGCGGAAGGAATGTAGGTCAATTGTCCCCAATTGACTTATCCCGAGTCTCGATCCAGCTGAGTAGACAATTTTAAAGTCAGACAAGCTGGACGATTGCCGACACTCATCGCTGCCAATACAAGAAATGACCTGCGGGTAGCTTCGCTTTCGTGGGGTTATCGAAAATATACTGCTGCAAATATAGAAACTGGCTTTCGCTGCGAATGACATGGTCAAATGGCTCAGCCTGCCAGAAAGCTCCTGACTGACCGGTATTTCGATTGATCAAGCGAGCTGTAAAACGCATCCAACTCTGGCTGATCGTCTCTAATTTATGACCGGCCCGGAATTGGACGACCACATGAACGTGATTGGGCATTACGACCAAACGATCCAGGTCATACCGCTGGCCGTCGAAGTGTCGAATCGCATCAGCAACGATTTTTGCCAGCTCCGGATGCCTCAGCAAACAACTTCCGTGACAATCATCCAACGATCGATGAAAAACTCGATTGCTCAATTTTTTGAACTCAGCTCGCTGGGCAGAGCTTAGCCGTTCTAACATCTGATCATGATCCGCAGCACGATGACCCAATACTGCATCTGCCATACGTTTCGGAAGCTCAGCAGAACGAAGCCAGCCAACAAGTTCCTGATGCCAACGAAGCAATACATCACGGGGCATCGAATCAACCGTGCGAAACGTTACAAAAACCGCAGCTCCAGGCTGGTACCAATGCGGAAGATGTCTCTGACTAACATGGATCTGGGCATTCGGATCCAAAGGTCGAAATTGCTTATCCATTGAAAGACTGTAGTTCAAATTTCCCTAATTGCTTAATCAGGGCAGATCTGTTTTAGAGTTTGGGTCAATTACTCGTCTAAAGCCAGCTTGCGGTTTCCCCAAGAATCAGATGCTAACGCATCCCGGCCAATAACAAAGCTTAAAAAACGGAGGTGCCCCAATTGACCAATACAGCGTGACAAACACGGAACAGACAATTGGGACAATTGTCCTACACTACGCCAACTAGACATTGTTGGTATTCTGTAACGGAAGCAGAAACATGAATCACACGCTCGCTAGGATGCCGCTCGCCTACATGACGCTCGGAAAAAAATCATCGAGCAGCTCGGCAAGATCATCGTCGGACAAGAAAATGTCATCGACGAGATCCTGATTTGTTTATTCAGTCGCGGTCACGTGATGCTGGAAGGTGTTCCCGGCTTGGCTAAGACCCTAATGATCAGCACGCTGGCGAAAACCTTAGATCTGTCGTTCAGCCGCATCCAATTCACGCCCGACTTGATGCCCGCGGACGTCACCGGCACCGAGATCATGGAAGAAGACCGCTCGACCGGCCATCGTGATTTTCGTTTCATGCAAGGTCCGTTGTTCGCCAACATTGTCTTGGCTGACGAAATCAACCGAACGCCG
>CAYVAN010000172.1:0-7164 GCA_964449225.1 uncultured Rhodopirellula sp. | reverse complement strand
GCTTGAAGCGATGCAGGAACGTCAGGTCACCGTCGGACGCAATCGGCACGAACTGGACGACCCGTTCTTTGTTCTGGCAACGCAAAACCCAATTGAACAAGAAGGCACGTATCCGCTGCCCGAAGCGCAGCAAGATCGATTCATGTTCAAGATTTTCGTTGAATACCCAAGTTTTGACGAAGAGTTCGAGGTCGCGCGTCGAACCACGGGCAGCCAATCTGCGACGGTCGAACCCGTGTTAACCGGTGATGAGATCAAACGGCTGCAACAACTTGTTCGCCAGGTTCCGATCAGCGACCATGTCGTCCGCTACGCTCTATCGCTGGTTCGTCAGACTCGCGTGGGCATCGAGGGAGTACCGGAATTTGTCGACGACCTGGTCGGCTGGGGTGCGGGTCCGCGAGCGGTTCAGTTTTTGATTCTGGGCGGCAAGGCTCGTGCGCTACTGGAAGGTCGATTTCACGTCAGCGTCGATGACATTGCAGCTTTGGCCGCGCCGGTACTGCGTCACCGCATGGTCGTCAACTTTGCTGCCGAAAGTGACGGGATCACTAGCGACGATGTGATCCAGCGAATCGTAGACGCCACGCCAACGACCGAGGACGAGCTTTCACGCGATGCCCGATTCCAAAAGATATTTGCGTCCTGAGGTCACCACGCGGATTCGACGTCTGGAATTAACCGCCAGACGCGTCGTCGAAGGTTTCCTCTCTGGCATGCACCGCAGTCCCTACTTTGGGCAGTCGATCGAATTTCTTCAGCACCGGCAATACACCGCCGGTGACGAAATTCGCCACATCGATTGGAAGGTCTATGCGCGGCAGGACAAGCTGCATATCAAACAATACGAAGAAGAAACCAATCTTCGTTTGACCTTGATGGTCGATCAATCTGCCAGCATGGCGTACGGCGATGGCGAATCCAACAAGTTTGATTTTTCCGCTTCAGTCGCCGCGTCACTGGCGTACCTAGCGCTGCGTCAAAAAGATGCCGTTGGCCTGTACACGTTCGACACACAGATTCGAAACACCGTCCAAGCAAAAAGCAATCAACAACAACTCAACCGAATCCTGTCGATGCTAAGCAGCGTTGGTGTCGACGGACGAACGGACCTTCCCGCGGTCACCAAAAAGGTCGCTCAAGCGATTCCCAAACGAGGTTTGGTGGTCGTGATTTCTGACTTACTGGGCGTGGACGATTTGATGGAGGGCTTGCGAATCCTACGCAGCCGAGGTCACGACGTGGTGCTCTTCCACGTCTTACACGATGACGAATTAGATTTCGAGTTCAACGGTGCGACCAAGTTCGAAGGCCTGGAATCCGATGACTTCCTAAATTGCAATCCACGCGCCCTGCGTGAAGGTTACCTCGAAGCCCTAAACAAGTTCCTAAACAAAACCAAAAAGTCGTGCGGCCGCCTGTCGATCGATTACGTCGGAGTCCGAACCAGTGATCCGCTGGACGCCGTTCTGGCAAAATTCCTAGACGCTAGAACATCATTACCAAAGTTAAAAAAATAGACTGGAAACAATGAGCTATTCACCCATTTCTAAAATCAACATAACCCGGAACAAACGCAGCGAAGTTCCGGCAATTGCATTGGATTGAATTGGACTGCCTAAACTGCATTCCGCTTGTTCTGGCCGACATCACTAGCTCTGACACTGCCGTCACTAACACCTAACGCCTAATCCCTTACACCTCGCAACTTGTTCCTTTTTCCAGCCCTCACGATCGGATTCTTATTCATTGCGGTTCCGCCGTTGGTGCATTTGATCAATATGTTGCGGCACCAGCGGCGACCGTGGGCGGCGATGGATTTCTTGCTGCAAAGTTATCGAAAACAGAAGAAATGGATTCGGATCCGACAGCTGTTGTTGCTGCTCGCTCGAACCTTGATTGCGATCCTGCTGATCGCGATGCTATGCGGATGGAACGGCGGTGGGCGAGCGATGCAAATGTTGGGCGGAACGACGACGCATCACGTCGTTATCTTGGACGACAGCTATTCAATGGGTGACGTCAGCCAGGGCTCGGCAGGCGGCACCACGGCAACCGGCGCTTACGGACGTTCACTTGGGACATTGCGTGATCTGATCAATCGCTTGGTCGCCGACGATGGCAACCACCAACTTACGGTGATGCGATCGAGTCGCGCGTCGATGGCAAGCCGCGTGGGCAGCAAATCAGGCGACGCGGCGGCTGATCTGTCAGCGCAAACGATTAACTCCGATGGACGAATCGCGACACGCATCATGTCCACCGAAGTCTCGCCGATCCGCACGGATTTATCGGCCGCGTTGGACCTAGCCACCGAATTAGTGAACAACACTCCCGCCGATTCCACGTACGTTTACATCGCCAGCGATTTTCGTGCTCGCGATTGGGATTCGCCCGAACGGCTTGCCGAATCGCTTCGACGGTTGCCCCCAAGTACCCGTATTCGGATGATCGATTGTGCTGCGTCGCCCGCGCCCAATTTAGCGGTCACCGATATTTCGCCGGTGCAAGACGTCTGGGTCGCCGGTGTTCCGGTGGTCATTAATGTCACGATCAAAAACTATTCAACGATCGCCGCACAGAACATCGCCCTGCAAGCGCGCGTTGTTCGCTACGGTTCAGACGCGACCACCGTTGACCCCACCAGCAACGTAAGCGGCATGGTGGAATCGTTGCCCACGATCATCATCGAATCATTGGCCGCAGGGCAGCAGGTCACCAAGTCGTTTCAAGTCTTCATCACACAAACGGGAACGCATGCGATCGAAGTCGCGTTGCCCGACGATGCCTTGGCGATCGACAACACGCGTTCGTGCACGCTGCCGCTTTCCGATGCTGAAAAAGTGTTGGTCATTGATGGCGACCTGGATACTCGCGGTGCCTACCATATTGCATCCGTTTTTGATCCTGGATCACAGGTTCGCATCGGAGCGGTCCCCGACGTAAAGCCGCCTGCGTTTCTGCGATCAGCAACCTGGGAAACGCTTACGCCCTACCGAGCGATCTACCTGATTGACCTACCCGAAGTCAGCGATTCAGCCGCCGAAGCGCTGGACCAATACGTCCGACGCGGCGGTGGGTTGGCTTGGTTTCTGGGGACACGAATGAGCAGCAAATCGTACAACGAAGTCTTGATGACGCGTGATCGACGCTTGCTGCCTGGTCTTCTTACTGATCCGTTGCCGCTTTCGATCGGCGATGAAAACGAAGCTGATTTACGACTGGGTGAATCGTCCCAAGCCTTGCTGGCACCGCTGGCATCGGCCGGTGAAGCAGCCCTGGCATTGGTGGGCGTTTCAAAGTCTTGGAACATGGACTTGTTGGACAACCAGGACTCGCAATCCGCAGGCGGTGACACTCGGATTCGACGGGTCATCGATCGACGTGACGGATTGCCGTGGGTGTTGCAGCACAATGTCGGCGAAGGTCGGGTCGTCACGGTTCTGTCGGGACTCGATGGTTCCTGGACCAACTGGCCCGGTGACCCCTCCTTTGTTGTTTTTATGCTGCAAACCAATTCGCTGCTCTGGAGCGGGGCTGCTTCGCCGACGAAGCGATTTGTCGACGACCCACTGGTTCGCGTCCTTCCACAAAAAGAATTTACCGGCGACGTTTCTTATGTGCCCGCGACAATTCAACCGCCTCGCGTCGCCATTGAAATTGATTCGACCAACCAAGACGACCAAACGAGTCAGGTCGATTCGGCGAGCGGGTTTCCTGCGTACCGAATTCGCTTGGATCCAAAAGAAATGATGATTGGTGGCGACAGCAGTGTGGAACAATGGCTGCGCCCGGGCATTTCAGAATGGTCCATGATGGCCGTCGATGGATCGATCGTGATCACGCCAACCGCGGGTGTGATCCGCGTCGGTGAGGGCGACTTGAAGCGAGCCGATCAAGCTGAAATCATGCAATCATTGCTTCCGATCGAAGTCAAATTCATGACCAGCACGGCCTGGAGCGACCAAAACCAAACCGCGGGCAATTCGGCGCTGTCACTCCTGCTGCTCGGTTTGTTGGCGGCATTCTTGGCCGTGGAACAGACGCTTGCGTATTGGGCCAGCTATCACGTTCGCGGATCCACGCCCAAGCTAGCCAGCGGAGGGCAATCACGATGATCACGCCTATCTTGCAGAACTCGATCAACAGCGTATCCAATGCTGACACGACCCAGCGACAAATCATCTACGAATTCACTCGCGCCACCACGCTAGAAGGCTGGTGGATGTGGGCCATGCTGCTGGTCGGCTTAACAGCATTGATGTACGCCTGCATTCGTTACTACCGCCGCGACACAACGGAGATCGCATCGGCCGTTAGTGCGACGTTGGTGTTGCTGCGAATCGCAACGATCGCGGCTCTGGTGTTTTTCTTTTTCAACCTAAATCGAAGAACTCAGCGGATGCTGACGCGACCGAGCGAGGTTGTGATTTTGGTGGACACCAGCCAAAGCATGTCGCTTCCGTCGACATCGATGGTGGGAAGCCAAAGCCGCGATAAACGGGTTGCGGCGATTTTGGGCGAAGACAACTTGGTCAATTCACTGGCCGACAATCATCGCGTATCGGTTTATTCCTTCGGCGACGGTTCCGAACCGACCTTGTTGGAATCGACCGGCGGAATCAATTCCAGCAATGAATCATCAGCGGATCCAGCACCCACCGAATCACGCAACAATCCAACCGTGTCCTCGTTGGCAATCGTTGCAGCAGCCCTGGTCGCAATCGGCGTCATCCTAGGGATCGTCTCGCTGATTATCGGTGCAACGTCCAAGACTTCCAAAATTGCGCAAGCACGAAACTCCTTTGGTGGTTCCGCCAAAGCTGGTGAAACTCGAACTGCCGAATCGCCCACTGGCCCTTGGATCTTAGCGTCGGCGATTTGCTTGTTCGTCGGCATCGTCGCCCTAGGTTCCATCGCCAGCATCCGCACCGATCAAAGCCTTGCGGAGATTCTGGGCGCAGGTTCATCGAATCCGTCATCCGACGCGGAAGACCAACCTGACGAAAACCCAACTAACGCAGCGGAGCCGGTTGTCGAGCGTATTGATGACTGGACCACCGTCGTTTCGGCCACCGCGCCGGAAAGTCACATCGGCGACGCCTTGCGAGCCGTCCTGGCAGACCACGATCCGTCGACGCTCGCAGGAATCGTGTTGCTCTCTGACGGTCAAGGCAATGGCGGCACCAATGCTTCGTCGGCAATCACCGTAGCCAGCCGTAGCGAAGTCGCTGTTTTTCCGGTCGGCCTGGGCAGCAGCGATTCACCCGTCAACGTTCGCGTCGTGGATTTAGACGCACCCAGGCGGGTTTACCCCGGTGACAAGTTTGCGGTCACCGGCGTCCTGCAAGCCAGCGGCCCCGATCCGATTGCGGTAGAAGTGCAATTGATCGATGGGTTAGATGTCGCCCCAAAGAACGCATCCACCGAGAACACCGATCAAAGCGACCAAGAAGACCTTGATTCGGGCATCGAAGGTCGCGTCGTTGATACTCAGCGGGTCAAGATCAGCAACGACGGCACGCTTTCGGGTGTCCGCTTTGAAATTGAACCCGAATCCGTCGGACGCAGGCGACTAGCGATTCGTGTTGTCCCACCAACGGCCGACCAAAACCATCGCGATGATCTGCGAAGCACTCGTTACGAAGTCGTTTCGCGCAAGCTGCGTGTCTTGGCCATCGCTGGCGGACCAACGCGTGAGTATCGGTTTGTTCGCAACCTTTTGTTTCGCGACAAATCGATCGAACTGGATGCGTGGCTACAGACGGGCCAAAAAGGAATGAGCCAGGATGCTGATAATTTAGTCATCGAGTTCCCATCGACCGCCGAAGCGTTGTTTGAGTACGACGCGATCGCGATGTTTGATCCTGATTGGACCGCAATCTCGGCTATCCAGTTAGACCTATTGGATCGTTGGTTGTCCCAGCAAGCTGGTGGCATGGTTTTAGTCGCTGGTCCGGTCTATCACCCACGTTGGATTCGACGTCGAACGGATCCTCGCGTCTCTCGAATTGCCGGCTTTTTCCCGGTCAACCTTTCAACCGGTTCAACACTTCTGAATCGCGGTCGACAAGGTGGCGACACCGCGTGGCCGATTGAACTCACACCCGAAGCGCAACGAGCCGAGTTTCTTTGGATCGACGAAACCCCCGAATCTAGTTTTGAAGTCTGGGAAAACTTCAGCGGTGTCTATGACTACACCGATTCAAAATCAGCGAAGCCCGGTGCGAAGGTCTACGGTTATTACTCGGACCCAACAACCGAACTTGGCGGCAGCCTGCCGGTTTACCAGGCGTCACAATTTTACGGTGCAGGACGAGTCTTTTTTCAAGGCAGTGGCGAAATGTGGCGACTGCGAGGCGAAAGCGACGCCTACTTTGACAGCTACTACACCAAGCTGATTCGTTGGGTCAGCGAGGGGCGACTGTTACGCGACAGCAACCGTGGCATCCTGCTGCTTGATTCTTCACGAGCGATGGTGGGGGACACGGTCACCGTTCGTGCTGTTTTGTCGGACGAACAGTTTGAACCCCTCGACGTTCCTACCGTCCCCGCCAAGTTACTGGCACCCGGCGGACGGATCGAGGACTTAACGCTAACGCCGCTGGAAGGCGAACCCCGCGCCGGCACGTACGGCGGACGCTTCATCGTCCGAGAGGCTGGCAACTACGAAATCCGGCTAACTCTGGGCGATGCACTGGACGAACAAGTGCTCCGGCAAAACGTGCAGGTCAGATTGCCGACGATCGAGCTTGAACGTCCGCGTCGAAACGATGACGAGCTAAATCAATATGCCACGATCACAGGCGGCGAATACCTGCCAATCAACAGTGACACGTCCAATGCAGACATCGCCAACAGGCTGACCGAAACATTGAAACCGCAACCGCAGACCACCGTCCTGCCCGGCACCCCGGACATCGACTTTACCCGCCGCCGAAATGCAGCGCTGATGTGGCTGATCGCAACGATGCTAACCATGGAATGGGTGACCCGAAGATTGCATCGCCTCGCTTAACGATCAACCCAACGAAGTTGTCGCTCGGCTCAACGAAGTTGTCGCTCGGCTCCAGGGCAAATCAGTTTTTCAAACTGGAGACCGCATCGCTGATAGGGGTAGGGAAGTCCGGTTGAGCCGGACTCCCCTCCCTCAGAACCGTACGT
>CAYVAN010000171.1:0-10024 GCA_964449225.1 uncultured Rhodopirellula sp. | reverse complement strand
AACTAATAGTTGGCTGGAGAGGCTTTGTGACTTCATCATTCGGTGCCTCATCGAAAATCGCAACGTGTACCACTTTCGATACATCCAGTTACCTTTGGTGACCGAGATGTTGTCAGTCGTGACAGCCCCTAGCAACGGCTTTAACGCAAACAAGGGCAAGCACTTGTTCATGATCCCGTCACCCAAGACCGTGTCACCATCCATTAGAACGACAACGTCGTTATCGTCCACGTTTTCGCTCATCAAACGTGACATACAGTCCGCCATTCCACCACGTTTGCCACCGTGTTGGCGAAGGTATCGAACTTCGACATTGGGCACAGAGGCGCGTTCGGCGATTAGGCTTTTGAAAATTGCATCATCGTCTTCGCTACCTGCGTTGACGATGATGACAACTTGCGAGGTGATCGATGCAGATTCATCGAGTACGGAGCTAAGCATCTTGCGAGAGACTTCTGGATTTTCTCCCGCCGTTGGGATGATGAAGTAAACCCGCTTAGGCATCTTTTGATCCGCTGGCAATTGATCTGCCTCGAAACGAATCTTTGGATAGAAATAGTGCTCGTAAATCAAAGCACGCACGCAGTGAGTGATCACGCATCCGTAACGAAAAATTCCAATGAATCCGATCACGACGATCGATTCCAGCGGGATTCGCTGAGCTTTTTCAGGTAGGGAGACAAAGATCAAGACCAACAAAAACACATAGCCCGCCACAATGGGAATCGCGCGGATGAGTCGGGAGGTCGTCGAAATGTCGTATCGGATGCTGGAGGCGGACATGGATGGAGCTTATCTAATTGCGATTTTGGTAAGATCGTAAGCCGAGCGTTTCGCTACAGCCTGAAAATCGTTCACATTGAATTCAGGGGTGCGACTTACAGAATGATGGCCGAGTTTTCATGAAGACGAAAATGTCATTTCGTCATTGCAACTTTGACGGCTTTTTCGGAATCTTCCGTGTCCCAATAGGTCGCAATCTTATCGTTGACCCAGATTTTCAAATCCTTCAAATAGTCTTTGACTCGAACAGTCATGTTAAGCCGCAATCCCGATGGAATTGGACGACCATTTAAATCGATGGCGACTCGGATCGGGACTTCCAACGGCCCACCGCGAAAATCGGCGTTGTAGCCACCGCGTTCGTAAACGGCTCGGTGGCCGATTCCTTCGACGGTTCCAGTGGTGGTAATTCCCAGCGAAGGAAATTCGACTTCGACTGGATGTCCAGGTCGAATTTCAGGGGCTAAGTAGGCAGCAACGTGACCAATAGCCCAACCGCCTTCTTCTGCACTAACAGCCAGCATTTGATCAGCAACTTTTAGCGTTTCGCCTTCATTGCGATAGATTGCATAAACAGTGCCATCGGCTGGTGCCAATAGTTCCACAGGCTCGGCCAACTTGTGCAGGACTTCGCGAGATTGCGTTAATTCTTTGCACGCGGCCTCAGCCAAAGCGACCTTGGTCTTCAATTCGCCCATCGGGTTACTGGCACCGTTTTCGTTGACCAAGATTTTCGAACGAGCCGCTTCCTTGGCAAACTTCAAAGTTTCGATCACCGCAACTTGACGCATCCTGTCTGCCTGGGCGGTGGCAATTAGTGCATTAGCTTCATCGACTTCCGCTATCGCAACGTTGCCTTTGGCAATCAGCGGTTGCAGTCGTGCAAGCTGAGCTTTGGCGGCTGCCAGTTGAGCTTCGACGCTATCAAGTTCAGCCTGGGCAACGGTCAAATCTCGTGCGACCTTCAGCTCGGTGAAGCGAAACGTCTCGCTAAGCTGCTTGGCCTCTTCCTGATAAGCTTTTAGCTCACTCTCTGCACGCTCAAGCTTTGACTCAACCAATGTCAAATCAGTTTCGGCTAGGTCGTTGGACAAACGAGCCACCGTATCACCGCGATGTACGATCTGGCCCGTCTCAACCAAGATTTCAGTTAACTGCGCTAGTTGAGGCGAATTGACGGGCATGTAGTTACCCATCATCACACTGTTGCTTACAGCGACGGTTGATCGCGACTGAACCATGAAGGTAACCCAACCAACAATGACTAACGTTGCTGCGGCAAGCATGGTCATTGCAATTACTTTTTTCAGCGTTCCTGCTTTGGGTGCAGCAGACGTCGCTGGATTCGGCTTCGCCGATCTCGTCTCTCCCTTGGCCAAGTCATCATAAGAGAGATTGTGCAATTCGTCCTTTGTCAAATTGTTCAACCTATTTTCGACTCGAGCCAGTTGTTCGCGGCCTTGAATCGACAAGTCGAAGAAACCTGCTCTTACACGGTCGCCATCAACTTGGCGAGGGCGGAACTGGATTTGAATCGTCTCGATAATCTCTTCGCTGGCATCATCGGATCGACTCAAAATTGTTCCATGCAGCGTTTGCGGAGCGGCTTCGGGATCGAAACGACTTGCTAGGTCGGCTGAATCAACGTCGAAGACGTACTCATCGAAACCTAGCACCTCATAGAAGCCACCGTCCCATTGCAGGCAGATGAGCGCCGAAGGGTTACTTATTTTGGGCCAGCCACCCTTCAGGCTGGTGGTCTCTCTTGATTCGACTGATGGATTTGTGGAGGTCATAGGAACGCAAAAAAAAAATGATGAAGACGTGAAAATCGTTCTATTCGTCAGAATGATAAGCAACAAAAACGCGATTGCAATCTTTACCCAATCGCGTCAACCACCCCAGACACCCGCAACCTGGGCTAAATGGCCGCTTTGGAGACCCTGAAAACCACTACCAGTGTGCTTAGGTTCATCATCGCCCCCTTTGCGCTGAATTTGCTTTATGACGATTTTCTCGGTCTTGTCTTCACGCACTCTTTTCCCACTCGAGGACAACCTAGTTGCCGATCCAACGGATAGAACCTCAAGGATGACGGTTCGTTCACCGGCAACGACAGGATGTTAAAGTGCCGCAATTTTCTATCATTTCACGACTACTCAACCGTGCGTGGAGCAGTGGCCTTGAAGGCCGGCGTTCCGCTTTGCCACCGCATTTTGGCTTCGTGGTCGCTTTGCTGGTGCTTCTAGTCCAAGCCACTGGCTGCCAGATCGTTGGACCAGATTATGGTGGCGTTACGCCGCCCCCGCTGGGCCCAAACTTTTATCAGGCGGCCACGCGGACATCGAATCACCCAATGCATCAACCACCACCGATGGGTTGGGATTCTTTTGGCGACATGACGATGCAAGGTCTAATCGCCAGGGCGATGCGTGAAAGCCCAAGTGTTGAAGAATTGTCTTGGCGAATCAACGAAGCTCGAAATGTGGTTCGCATTGTTAGCGGTCAGACAGATCCTTTTGCTGATGGCGTTGCGGGCTATGAACGCCGTAAACGCAGTGCTAACTCCCAACCGTTTGTGGGCAGCAATGGCGAACCGTTTAGCTTCTTTTCGGTCGGTGTTAACTCGCGTTGGGAAATTGACTTGGTCGGGCGAATTGCTCGCGAAACTCAAGCAGCGGTAGCTGACCACCAAGCGACCCAGGAAGATCTTAACGATCTCCGTCGGGTTTTGGCGGGCGACATTGCGCGAGCCTATATCAACCTTCGCCTAAACCAAGAACTCCTAAAGCAGAATGAAACCAACCTAAGGATTCAACAAAGATCAATCGAGGAAGTAGAAGATCGCATCGGAGCGGGCAAAGTCGGGAAACTGGACTTGGTTCAACTGAAGAGCCGTATTGGTTTGACCGAATCAGAGAGCCCCGTTTTTGAACAAGCGATCGCACAAAACTTCCACTTGATTGCCCTATTGGTCGGCAGCACTCCAGGGGATGATTTGAGTTTCCTGCTTCGCCCGACGTCACAATTGATCGTGCCAGCTTTTGCACCGGAGCTGCCTGCGAACTTGATTCGCCGACGACCAGACGTGCGTCGCGCCGAACGCGAAGTGGCAGCAGCTTGCGCAAGAATCGGAGTTGCTGAAGCAGAATTTTATCCTCGTTTGAACTTGCTTGGCACGGTTTCGTTTGATTCACGCAAGTTTTCAGATCTTCTAGATTACGACAGCCTCGTGTTTGCCATCGGCCCGGGCGTATCTTGGAACATTCTTTCGCTTGGGCGAATCGAGAGCCAAGTCAACGTCCAAAAGGCCCAACTTAAACAGGCGTGCGCTCGGTATCGTCAGTCAGTGCTTTTGGCTGTTTCGGAAGTTGAGGACGCATTGGTGGGACAGGACCAACAACGCCGCCGCATCGAGGTTTTGAGGAAAACGAGGGACGATTCAGCCGATGCCGTAGAACTGGCTGTTGACCAGTACAAGGCCGATAAGGCCTCGCTGGAACGCGTCGTCTCGAATCAGCGTCGATTGCTTCAAGCGTCATTGGCTTTGGCTCAGGCCCGTGCGGAAGCGGCAATTGCGTCGGTAAATCTTTACCAAGCAATCGGTGGTGGCGACGTCTATCTCTCACCATGGCAATGTGCGATTTCTGGATGCATCGAGTGATTGTCTAAGATAGTGGAGCGGGGGCTTTTCGATCGGGTCGCCCATGCGTCACAATTCGTCGTCGGTCAAGCATCGCGTCGATGCGTAGGTCGCAACAAAACCGATTCACCCACTTCCCATTGTTTTCACTTCGCGATTGATTCATGCGAGTTCTTTCGGGCATTCAACCCACCGGCCGACCCCACTGGGGAAATTTCTTCGGCGCGATTCGACAGTACATCGATTTGCAGGAAGAAAATGACGGGTTCTACTTCATCGCTGATCTTCACGCACTGACGACCATTCGCGATCCAGAACTTCTGCGTGGATATGTTTTGGATGCCGCGCTTGATCTGTTGGCCTTGGGGCTAGATCCAGCCAAGGCGACCATGTTTGTTCAGTCAGAAGTCCCCGAGGTCAGCGAGCTGAATTGGTTGTTGCTTTCGGGTACGCCGATGGGATTGCTGGAACGATGCCACGCGTACAAGGAAAAGAAAGAGAAGGGGCTTGCAGCCAATGCAGGATTGTTCACCTATCCCGTGCTAATGTCGGCGGACATTTTAGCGTACGACAGCGAGATCGTTCCCGTTGGCGAAGACCAAGTCCAACACATCGAAGTTTGTCGAGATCTCGCTGGCAGTTTCAATCATTCGTTTGGCGAAACGTTTGTGCTGCCAAAAGCCAAGACATTGGATGTGGGTGCGAAAGTTCCTGGCACTGATGGACAAAAGATGAGCAAAAGTTACGACAACACGCTGCCGCTATTTGGTGAAGTCAAAAAAATTCGCAAACAGATCATGCGAATCACCACGGATAGTCGCCCAATGGAGGACGCGAAGGAACCCGAAGGTGACCATCTCTACGATCTGTTCCGACTCTTCGCTGATGATGACGCCATATCCGAAATGGCGGCAATGTATCGACGTGGTGGATTTGGCTACGGCGAAGTAAAAAAAGCGGTCGCGGAAGCCAGCGAGAATTTCTTTGCAGACGCTAGGCAAAAACGAACGGAGCTTGAAGGCAACCTGGACTACGTCCACCAAACGCTCCGCGAGGGTGCCGAACAGGCACGACAAGTAGCCGGAAAAGTTCTCTCGAGAGCCCAGAAAGCTTGTGGCATTCGGTAGAGAATCAGAGCGGTTTGGTGTTTGACGCCTGCTTAAACGGTTTCCACCAGTTGGTTTTCCGGGAACGAAATTCACCCAGGGCATCATCGCGCTGATCGTCGTCACTAAGATCATGTCGCTTGTCGGTCGTTTCGCAGGAAAGTCATTGATCGCTGGATTAGACTAAGTGGCTAGCCCCGCCAAACATCGGCCACACGGTCTTCGTTTCATGGCGTTGGCGCGTCAACGCTGTCGCCAAATGAGAACTCACAAACGTGCCAAGTTCATGAAAACAAAAGTTCCAGTTCTGCGCACCTTGTTTTCGCTCTTAATCGTGGGGGCGGCGATCATTGGATTCGTGTTGTTGGGCAAGAATGAAACGCAAACGCGAAAGCCGGATCGAGTGGCGGTGCCCAAGGTGAAAACCGTGATTGCGGTTGATCATCGAGATGGAATCCAGTTCGACGTCGATGGCGTAGTCGTGCCTTTTCGGCAAATCAATTTGGCAGCTCAAGTCAGCGGCCAAGTCGTGATGAAGTCGTCTCTCTGTCGTCTTGGCCGAGTGGTCAAGAAAGGTGATTTACTGCTGCGGATTGATCCCGCTGATTATGAATTGGACGTTCGACGCTTGGAAGAAGAATTGAGTCAGGCGGATGCCAGCATTGGTGAATTAGATGCCGAGTTGGCGAGCATTAAAAATCAAATCGAAGCGGCAAAAAAAGAGTTGGCGATCGAAGTTCGACAACTTCAAAGAATCGAAGAATTGTTGAAACGCCGAGCGGGTTCGGAATCGGAAGCCGATACCGCTCGGCGAGCTGAATTGACTACCCGAAATTCGCTGCAAACTTTATTGGACGAAAAGCAGTTGATCGCTCGGCGCAGGATTCGATTGGAGAGCGCGACGCAATTGGGGAAAGCAAATTTGGATCGGGCAACGCTCGCACTAAGTCGCACCGAAATCCGGTCGCCCATTGATGCTGTCGTTGTCGCGGACAATGTTGAAGAAGACAGCTACGTGCAGACCGGACAAGAGATGTTGACATTGCAAGAAAGCGCAAGATTGGATGTAACTTGCAAGCTCCATGCAAAGCAAATGAATTGGCTTTGGCAAACCCAGCCCGAATTCGCCACTGAATCGATGGCGAAGCAAGGAAGCGAGACGCCCAAGAACGCTTATCATTTTCCTGAAACCCCAGTAACCATCAGCTACGCACTTGGTGGAATCCGTTACGCTTGGAACGGTGTTCTTGACCGTTATGATGGTGCGGGTGTTGACCCACAAACACGCATGATCCCGTGTCGCGTTTACGTCGAAAACCCTGGATCCGTCACCGTGATGCCCGCCACCAATGCGATCGGTGGCACCGGAGTATTGCAACGTACATCCCGACCGCCCGCTCTGATGAGCGGAATGTTTGTCAACGTGCTGATCACCGCGAGGCCACCGATTCCACTGATGCGAGTTCCCGGAAAAGCGGTGGGGCCAGGTGGGATCGTGTGGACAGTGAAGGATGGAAAACTAAAAAAGAACAGCGTCGTTGTGGCAACGTCGGCTGGGGAAGACGTGATCGTCTATCAGCAGCCCGGCGGCCTGGTTGCGGGCAACTCGATCGTGGTCTCGCCCTTGGCTTCTCCCGTTGATGGGCTGGAGGTTCAAGAGTCAGAAGTCCAAGAATCGGGTGTTCAAAAATCGGGCATTCAAGAGTCGGGAAGAATAAGCCAGGCAACGCCAGAGGCAGCTCGATGAAATCGATTGTTCGAGCTTCGATATTGAATCATTCGGCGTTGAATCTGTGCATGGTTGCCATGATGGTTGTCGGCTGGTTCTGTTTACGACGAATGAACCGCGAATCGTTCCCCGAATTCGACTTGGATCGTATCACGGTGATGGTGCCATATCCTGGTGCTGCCCCCGAAGAGGTCGAACTTGGCGTCGCTCAGAAGATCGAAGAAGCAGTGCGTTCGATTGAGGGAATCAAAAAAATTACGACAACTGCACAGGAAGGGTTGTGCAGTGTCAGGTTAGAGTTAACGCCCGGAGGACGTTCACCTGACAGAATCCTGGACGAAGTGCAAAGCGAAGTTGATCGCATTCCCAGTTTCCCATTGGAAGCCGAAGAGCCACAGATTTCAGTCGATTCGCGTCGGCGGGCTTCGATCAGCGTGGGCATCATTGCTCCACAAGCCAAACCGGCTAATGGTGATCTCGATTCGGAACAAAAACTCTCCGTCGATGCGGAACTTAGCCTGCGTGAAGTGGCCGAGCGAGTTCGCGAAGATTTGCTGGCGATTCCAGAAGTCGCCGAGGTTAGTTTTCTTGCTGCGCGTGATTTCCAGATCGATATTGAAATCTCAGAAGAAAGCCTTCGCAGTCATGGAATGACATTGATCGAAGCAGCTGATGCGATTCGCCGTGAAAATCAAGAATTGCCAGCTGGTACCATTCGCAGTCGTTCACAAGAAGTCTTGCTGCGTGGAAACAATCGACGCAGCAGTGGCGAAGAGCTGGCCGAATTGCCATTGGTTTCGGAGCCCGGTGGGGGTGTATTGTCGGTCGGTGATTTGGCTGTTATTCGCGATGAGTTTACGGATGCCACAGCGGTTAACTTTATCAACGGCAAACCCGCATTGGCGTTGTCCGTCCAGCGAAGCACGTCCGACGATCTTTTCACAATGATCGACGCCGTGAAAGAAACCATCGCAAACTCAGAATTGCCGCCGGGTTACGAATTGATGACTTGGGGCGATGAATCCATTGAAGTTCGCGGGCGATTGGATCTGTTGATTGGCAATGGGTTTCAAGGGCTGTTCATTGTTTTTGTTCTGCTGATGTTGTTCTTGGACCCCAAGCTTGCGTTTTGGGTGGCTCTGGGGATTCCGTTCTCTCTTTTAGCTTCTGGCGTTTTCTTGTACGCGACCGGCCAAACCTTGAATCAGATTTCAATGTTCGCGTTCGTGATGGCGTTGGGCATTGTGGTAGATGACGCGATTGTGGTGGGTGAAAACATCTTTTCCCATCGGCAGATGGGAAAGCCTTATCTGCAAGCTGCGCTCGATGGCACCGTTGAGGTCATTCCATCGGTCTTAACAGCAGTCTTGACAACGGTCGTTGCGTTTTCACCTTTGCTATTTGTTGCGGGCACCATGGGTAAGTTTACCGCAGTCATGCCCGCAGCGATCATCGCAATGTTGTTTGTGTCATTGATTGAATGTGCCACCATTTTGCCGTGCCACTTGGCTCACAAAGATGGTCTTTTGTTTCGGTTCTTTAACGTTGTTTTCTATGCGTTTCGTTGGTTGCTGATTCCAGCGGGAATTGCGAATCGATTTGCAACCCGAATGTTAAATCGATACATCGATTCGATTTATCGGCCTTCACTTTCGTGGAGTCTTCAAAACCGTTCAATCGTCATGGCTATTTGCATCGCGTCGTTGATTTTGATGTTTGGATTGAAGCGTTCAGGGGTGTTGCAACTAAGCTTCTTTCCCAAGGTCGATGGGAACACGCTGACCGCGAATGTGACTTTCCCCGACGGGACGCCCGAAGTAGCAGCGATGACCGCGACCAAACGATGCGAGGACGCGTTTTGGAAAGTCGCACAGCAGTACGAGCGGGAGGGAACGCCGATTGCCAAAAGCTCCTATCGTGTTGTTGGTGCATCGGTATCGAGTCGTGGAGCGACACCGGGCGGACCGGGGGGACATCGCGGAAGCGTTGAGGTGGAACTGATCAAGGCCGAAGATCGCGGCGTGCTGAGCAGTGAGATCGTTAAACGGTGGCGTGCCGCCGTTGGAACAATCGTGGGAACTGAAGAATTTAATCTGGGAACGCGCTCATTCGGCCCAGGTGGCACGCCGCTGGAATTCAAATTACTCGGACCGTCGGATCAACTTGAGCAACTCAATGCAGCCGTAGAAGCGTGTAAGCAAAAGTTGGCTGAGTACCCAGGTGTGTCTGATATTCAAGATGATTCGGTACCCGGTAAATGGGAATATCGATTTCGGGTGAAGCCCGAAGCCTTTGCCATGGGAGTTCGAACGGCGGATCTAGCGGAAACCGTTCGTGCGGCCTACTACGGTGCCGAAGTCATGCGAGTCCAACGGGGACGTCACGAGGTCAAAATCATGGTGACGTATCCGAGACAAGATCGGCGATCACTTTCCAATTTTGACGAAGTCCGGATCCGTTTAAGTGATGGGATTGAACGACCAATTACCGAGTTGGCTGAAATCGATGTGGTCCGCAGTTATGCGGAAATCAATCGAATCGATCAATCGCGTGCGATTACCATTTCATCGGACATGGACGAAGACGTCGGTAATGCTGATGAAATTGTGACCGATCTGAAGGCTTCTTTTCTGCCAGCGTTGTTGACCAAGCACCCAGCTTTGCGTGTTCGTTGGGAAGGTCAGCAGGAACGTCGGGCCGAATCGTTTGGAAGCTTGTTCAACGGATTTTTCATCGCATTGTTGGTAATGTACATCTTGTTGG
>CAYVAN010000170.1:0-10038 GCA_964449225.1 uncultured Rhodopirellula sp. | reverse complement strand
AATTGCAGGCCCGCGGGCCAGCCCGGAAGGACGCCACTTAGCGGGAAGGTTGTGGGCTGATTTCGGTTGTATGAAGAGTCAAAGACGCTTCCGTCGTCCAATGTTCCCGTATAGTCGACGGTCACGGTGTCGGCGGGACCGGGCTTTGGACCGTCAGACTTTCGCAGGATTCGATACTTCAGTCCTGATTCGGTCGTCGTAAATTCGGTCGGTGCATCGGCGTCGATCGCCATGGGGCCACGACGCGGTCCACATCCGACTAGCAGACAGCTCAATAAGGCGGCAAGTGTTAGGAAACGCAACGGATTCTTTCGATTGAGAGGCTATAAGAGAAGTGAGAGGCTATCAGAAGACAGTGAAGCAGAATTTGATACGACGATCTGAACAATTCCAACTAATTTTGTAAATGTTGCATCCAGTTCGATGTTGTTTGCGAATACATACCCGACCAACCGGTCACGTTTAGATTTGCAACAAACCGCTAACTCACTGGAAGTCAAAATGAAGATTCAACTGAAGAGCTTGTTGGCATTGGCCTTGGGGACGATGGTATCGTCTTCGGCGATGGCTGCCGATATCGTGGATACTGCCGTGAAAGCGGGCAGTTTCAAGACCCTTGCAGCCGCTTTGGGTGCTGCTGATCTGGTCGATACGCTCAAGGGGCCAGGTCCGTTCACGGTCTTTGCCCCCACCGATGAAGCGTTCGCCAAGCTACCCGCTGGCACGGTCGAGACGCTGCTGAAACCAGAAAACAAGGCAAAACTTGCCGGGGTGCTGACCTATCACGTTGTTTCCGGCAAGGTCATGGCGGCTCAGGTGGTCGACCTCGCTGGTGCCAAAACGGTCAATGGCCAGCGTGTGGACATCAAGGTCCAAGATTCCGGCGTGACGGTGGACGCTGCCAAAGTTGTCACCACCGACATCGAATGTGACAACGGAGTCATTCACGTCATCGATTCGGTTATCCTGCCAGCCGACAAGACGATTCCTGAAACCGCTGCTGCGGCCGGTAAGTTCGGCACGCTGCTAGCCGCTGCCAAGGCTGCCGGTTTGGCCGAAGTGCTCGGCGGCGATGGGCCGTTTACCGTCTTTGCACCGACGGACGAAGCATTCAGTAAATTACCCGACGGTACGGTTGCATCGTTGTTGGAACCCGGTAACAAGCAAAAGCTTGTTAATATTTTGAAGTATCACGTGGTCGCTGGTCGTGTCTATTCAGAAGACGCTTTGGCGGCAAAGTCTGCCAAGACACTGGAAGGTTCCGTCGTAACGGTCAGCGTCAACAATCAAGGTGCGATGATCAACGACGCCAAACTGGTTGCTACGGATGTCGATGCATCAAACGGCGTCATCCATATCATCGACTCGGTCTTGATGCCGCCTGCGAAGACTTCTGATGCACGTCGTGTCCTTCAAGATGCCGTCGCGCAGGGCTCGGCTCTGTATAACTCGGGCCATCACGCAGCATGTGCGGATCTGTATCAGCAAACGTTGACGGGTTTGATGTCGGCTAAAGTTGGTGATTCGCTTCAACAGCACATGTCATCAGTGATCAGCAGTGCCGGCGGACAGCACTGCGACACGCAACGTGCTTGGACCCTGCGTCGTGGCATCGACCAAATGTACACTCAGCTAAGTGCGAAGTAGTTTCGATACATTCGTAATGGTTTCTTTCCAAGACGTGGGCGATTTTGCGTCCGCGTCTTGATTGATTTTGACCTCGTTAAAACATGCGTTTCGTTTTTGGCGAAAGGGTGTATCAATGGCAATCGAATGTCCTGAAAAAGAAGACTTAATAATCGAGATGGAACCTAAAGTGACGCAGTCCTCGCCTGAGCCCCAGACCGAGTCCCAAGCCGAGCCCGATTCAATTCTTCAGCGGATCGCAGCAGGCGATTCTGGGGCGGTTGAAGATTGTTTGCAGCGATACGGCGGGCTGGTTTGGTCGCTGTCGCGTCGTTGGCTGGCTAACAACGCTGATGCCGAGGATGCGTCGCAGGAGGTTTTTGTAGAAATCTGGAAAAAAGCGAATCGCTTTGATCCGTCGAAATCCAGCGAGGCGGCATTCGTGACGTTGATCACGCGACGAAGATTGGTCGATCGCTTGCGAAAGACGTCCAGCACCGCAAATACGATGGTCATGTCGGCGATTGATTTTGACGTGCCACAGGAGGTGACGGTTCAGCCAGCTGAATTGGCCGATGAGGCCGGGAAAGCACTCCGGTGCATTGGAAAGCTATCAAGCGAGCAACAGCAGGTCATTCAGTTGTCGATCCATCACGGCTGTTCGCATCGGATTATTTCCGATCGTCTTTCAATGCCCTTGGGAACGGTCAAGTCATTCGCACGCCGAGCGCTGTTGCAATTAAAAGACTGCATGGCGAAGCCTGCAATCTCGACCACCGATGGAGGAGCAGTATGAGTATCACAAACAACGATGACTCGCGGTGGCAAGAACTGCTGGCTGGAAACGTACTAGGTGACCTGTCGCCAGAGGAGCAAGTCGTTTTTGAGGCAGCTTCGTTTAGCGAAGAAGACGAACGATCACTTATTGAACTAGAGCAGACCATGGCGAATGTGCAATTAGCGTATCAACGGCCCAACGAACCGATGCCAAGTTCGTTACGCGCGCAAATCGCCCGTGATGCTGAAAAGTACATGTCGGCGCAACGCGATGATTCCGAAGATCGTTTGGTATCCTTGGCCGATCTTCAAAGCTCGCCAAAGTCGCTGCACAGGCGCGAAGTATGTGCATGGTTAGCATTTGCCGCCGCTGCATTATTGGCGATCGGGTTTTGGGCTTCGGGGTCGAGTGTGCCCGCGGACTTGTCGGTGGCCCAGTTGCGTAGCGACTTAATCAACACGGCTGATGACGTGATCCAAGTCGATTGGTCAGCTGGTAAGCATCCGTTTCCACAACAAGTTCAGGGTGACGTTGTTTGGAGCAACGACCGGCAAGCCGGTTACATGCGTTTCAAACAAATGCCGGTCAACGATCCGTCGGTCCAGCAATACCAGTTATGGATTATCGACCCGTTGCGTGACGATGAACCGATCGATGGTGGTGTGTTCGATGTTTCGTCCAGCGGCGAGGTGATTGTTCCGATCCAAGCGAAGCTGAAAGTATTAAAACCTGCTGCGTTTGCGATCACAATTGAAAAACCAGGCGGCGTCGTGGTTTCGACGCAGGAAAGATTGCCGCTGCTTGCCGCAGTGAAGTAGGTTGGCTAGCCGCGGAAGGGCGTGCCTGAAAGTGCGATCAAGAACAACCCTAAACAACCGTAGCCGATTCTGGCATGGGTTCAGTCCGATGCTTGATGTGCGGATCTGAATCTTGGCGGAATCAGCTTCGGTTCGCTGGCGGCTTGATCGCTAACTTGTGGAGAGCGCGGCGGCCAACTGTTGATAGGTTTGTCGGCTATCCAGTTTTGAACCACGGTTGTCCAGGGCGATTTGATACAGGTGTTGTCCGCATGGCGTTGGGTATTTTCCCGTGACACATGCTTGGCATAGATGATCGGTGGGTTTTCCGATCGCGCGGGCGATGGCTTCGACGGGCAGGTACCGAAGCGAATCGGCTCCTAAGTCGTCGGCGAGCCGCTGTTGGGCTTCGTCGGAGATTTCGCCGTTCTCGAAGTACTTTGGCCCGATCAACTGATCAATCGAACTCATGTCGATCCCGTAAAAACATGGGGCGATAATCGGTGGACATGCGACGCGGACGTGAATTTCTTTCGCACCGCCGACCTCGCGAATTCGATCCAGCAAGACATTCATCGTTGTGCTGCGTACGATGGAGTCTTCCACCAAGATGACTCGCTTGCCTTCAAGGACTTGGCGGAGCGGCGTGTACTTGGTTGCCGCCTTGGCTTTGCGATTGCCGCCGCCCTCAATGAAGGTTCGGCCTGCGTAACGATTTCGAATCAAGCCTTCCCGGCAAGGAATGGATAGCTCGTAGGCCATTGAATCAGCGGCGGCTTTGCTGGTGTCAGGCACCGGAACAATGATCGTGTCTTCGCAGTCCAGTGGTACTCGGCCCAGTTCGCGTTCGGCCTTGGCTAGTTCTTCGCCCAGGTGATTTCGGCTTAGGTAGACGCTTTGCTCATCCAGCGTGCTTGCGACGTTGGCAAAGTAGATCCATTCAAAGAAACAGTGTTTCGGTTTTTCCTCGGGCGCAAATCGTTCGAGGTGAAATCCGGTTTCGGGATGGATGGTGATCGCGTGTCCGGGTGGCAGCGATTTGATTTGGTCATCGGTAAAGCCAAGGTTCAGCAGAGCAACACTTTCGCTGGCCGCAGCAAACAGGGGGCCTTCATGGACATAGCACATCGGTTTGATGCCCAACGGATCACGAGCGATGATCATTTCACCTTCGGCGGTCAGGACCGCCAAGCTGTAGGCACCGTCGAAATTTTCCGCTGATTGACGCAGCAGGTCGATCCAGTCCAAACGAGTGGGCGATCGGCTGAGCATCCGACCAAATTCGTGAAGGATAATTTCTGTATCGGTATCCAGGGTTAAATGGTGATCACCATCGGCCAATAAACGCTCGCGAAGGATGCCGTAGTTTGACAGTTGTCCATTGAAGCAAAAACTAAACCACTTGCGTTTGTGAATGTGCTTACGCTCGAACGGTTGGGCGTAGGATCGGTCGTCTTGGCCGCTGGTGGCGTAGCGAACGTGCCCGATCGCGGCACGACCGGCTAACGATTTCATCAGCGATTCAGCTTTGGCCTTGTGATTCATGCGAAAGACCTCCGTGACCGTACCCACGTCTTTTCGGGTGCGAAGCAATCGCGGTTGAGCAGGATCAAAGGTGGTCATCCCAGCGGCCAATTGGCCTCGGTTTTGGATATCCAGCAGCATGCGAGGCAAAAGCCGCGAAATTTGCCGGGGACCGTCTTGGGTACACATCGGACTGCGGCCACGACCCGAAAGGTGGTAGATGGCGGCAACACCACATTCGTGATGCAATTCGCTCATAGCGAAATTCTTTCCGTAGAGGACAAAGGAGTGGGAACCGAGCTCGTCTTAAACGCTAAATTTTTCATAGCGTCTGTCTAAAACGCTGGGTCTTCTAAAGGAAACCCTGGTGGCCCTAAGATACGCGAACAGCTGGGAATTGAAACCGTCTTCTTTTTATCTTGCCCAACGACCCTCTTTAAACGCCAATTAATGTCTTTTTCTCATGAGTGGCTTTGACTTGTCTTCCAGTGAAATTCCCGAAATCCGCAATCAGTGCATCGAAACGGCCACCAGCGTCGTTGTGAAGGTCGGAACGCGTGTGCTGACGACTCCCGACGGCAAATTGGATTTGGCGCGAATCGATTTGCTTGCCGAAGGATTGTGTGATTTTGCGGATACCGGTCGCCAAGTCATCATGGTTAGCAGCGGTGCGGTCGGTGCTGGGGTCGGAAAGTTAAACCTGGAATCTCGCCCGTCCGGGCTGGCGCAATTGCAAGCCGTCGCCGCCATCGGCCAAACGGACTTGATTCAAGCCTACGAAAAATCGCTGGCCAAACGAGGTCGGCATGCCGCACAAGTGCTTTTGACGACTGCTGATTTGCGTCGGCGAAAGACGTATTTGAATGTGCGGAATGCGCTTGCACGGATTTATGAATACGGCGCGATTGCGATCGTCAATGAGAATGATTGCGTCGCTGTTTCCGAGCTGAAAACGACGTTTGGTGATAACGATCGCTTGGCCGCACAAGTCGCCGGGCTGCTTGGCGATGCAGTGCTGGTGATCTTGTCTGATATTGATGGGCTGTTTGATGGGCCGCCCGAATCGGACAAAAGTGAAGTCGTCGATGTTGTCGAAGAGGTCGATGACAGTGTCCGCGCGATGGCGCAAGTCCACCGGAAATCAACCAGCAAGGGCGGGATGGCCAGCAAGCTGGAAGCCGCAGCGATCGCCGCATCCCATGGTCATCCAACCGTCATCGCACCAGGACGCGACGACCGGGTGCTACAGAAAATCCTTGCTGGCGAAGAAATCGGCACGCTGTTCCTCGCTGATCAGGATGGGTCAGTGCGAGGCCGAAGACGTTGGATTGGTGCATCTGCGGAAGTGGATGGAACGTTGACGATCGATGACGGAGCCTTCCGCGCGGTCAAGCATCGTGGCGGCAGCCTGCTGGCGATCGGAATTACCAGGGTTCAAGGCCCATTCAAACGTGGCAGCGTTGTGTCACTTCGCGACCCAGACGGCAACGAAGTGGCTCGGGGACTTTGCAATTACACGTCCGCCGACGTGGAGAAAATCCGAGGCAAAGCGAGCGATGAAATTAAGGAAATCCTCGGGCATTGCCCCTACGAAAGCGTTGTTCATCGCGACAATTTAGTGCTGACCGTTTTGTAAAGCTTTGCTGATGGATGGGCTGACACAGCCGAACGTCCTTGGGAAAAAAGTTATTGCTACAACTTTTTCTGAACCCCTGCCTTTGGGTGGATCAAAACGCGAGTTTCCTGAAATGAGTTCAGTAAAATTCGTGCCAATTCGAGTTGGCTGGGAAAAACCGTTCGCTGAAATCGGTCCACCCTCTTTACCTCTGGCTCTTGGATGTAACCCTTGCCCGCTCTGAACGGGGCTTCTCTTTTTGAAAGCTATACGGGGAATACGACATGAATCGATTTTTTAAACAAATCACGATGGCCAGCGCGGTGACGTTCGTTGCATGGTGCATCAGCAATCATGAAGCGGCATTGGGCCAGGGCATTGGTTCGTCGGTAACGATTTCGCAGCCTGCCGTAGCGGGTCAGAGAGTGTCCCAGGTAAGTCAAAATGGTGATGCATTTTATTGTGCTAAATGCGGGACGTACCACACGCGATCCGCAGGCGTGAATTTGCCGCCACAAAAAATCCAGCACGTGGGCCAGCAAACTAGCACCGCGTGGATGCCTGCAAGCTCGTCGGGTTTGCGAGGCGGTGGCGGGGTTCAGAATGTCCTGGCGTCACTCAACGCGCAACGGGCTCGACAGGGTTTAGGCAGCTTGCGTTATGATCCGGCTCTCCAAGCCGTCGCTGAACGTCGGGCTCAAATGATGGCTTCGATGAACTTGAAAAGTCATCCGCCGGGATCGTATGCTCCTGGCACCTACGAAGGCGTGGGTTGGTCTAGTTCTTATTCGCCGTCAGGGGTTTCAGCTTGCTTTACCAGCGATTCAAGGATGCAGGTGGCGGGTGCAGCGATGGCAACCGGCAGCGACGGCGTTTACTTTGCCGTGGTTTATCGATAGTGCGACGTTGCATTGGTCGCGACTGCAAAGAAATTTTTGGGTACAAGATCATTGGCAAGTGCCTGGTTGGATTGATTTGTCTAGCCAATGGTCTGTTTGCGGTTGCTGACGAACCGATCGAATTAGTTGCACCTGCGAATCAGAAGTCATCGGCCAACCGTGTTTCTTCGGTGACTTCCATGGCCACGGTGACGCCCCAGCAAGTTCGTACAGCGACCCAGTGGTTGGGCGACTTGGCGATCCGAAAAATGCCGCGGCAAATTGACGGTGAAAAAGATTGGGGCAAAACAAAACAAGTTTGGTCGGGCGTGAAGATGCGAATGGATGGATTGCGTCTTAAAACCCATCGCCGTCACCGCGATGTCAAGCATGGACGCTGGATTCGGTATGAATTGAACACAGCTTCGATGCTACCAATCGAAGTGGCAAAACGGTCGGCCGGGCGACCGGGCGAGCAACCCTCGCTGGTGATCGATCGAGTTATGCCGGACCAAAGTGATGCGGGCCTGTTGGTTGCAAAATCACCCGATCAATGGAAGATCCAATCGACATTGATTCTGCCAATGTCTTATTCCGCACGGGTGCAACGCTGGAATCTAGACGTGCGACTTTTTAGCGTCACCGTTACCGGTAGTATCCGGCTGAAGATCCAGACAACGTCAACCATTGGATTCGTGATCGACTACGCCGAAATCCCACCAGCTATGGTTCTGGATCCTAGGGTGGTTCGTGCGAATGTTGAACTAGAACAGTTCAAGGTAAATCGCATCAGCAACGTCGGTGGCGAGTTCGCGCAGGCGTGGGGCGAAATCGTTGAAGAGGTGCTCGTTGAACGCCTGGTTGAAAAGCAAGGCGATCGATTAACCCGACAGCTCAACCGCGCGATCGAAAAACAACGCGATGAACTTCGATTTTCGATGACTGATTGGCTGACCGGCTTTGCTATCCAAGAATAAAAAGCGGCAGAGGCTTCTCATCTGTGTTCACGCTCATGAAACGCAGCCTGAAAGCCTACGCCAAAGTCGTTAAACCGCTTGGCGGGCCAATTCGCGACTTGGCTGGCCAGCACTCACCGCTGCGTATCCACCGAATGCTATTGCTGAAAAGAATAGGTCGCCCGCGATGGTGTAACCATAAAACGGAATGGCGGCGATGTAACAATTGACGAGCCCTTCGCCGGTTGATGGATACCAAGCAGACGCCCAAACGCCTAAGTTGCTGACCAAGAAAAACAGGGTCGATGCGACCAGGGAACCACCGGCAACTGATCCGGCAAACTTCAGGCCCATTCCTTCGCTACGGCTGATCATGCGGCCAACCGGCACGGCAAGCGTTGCTGCCGCGTACACGCAAATCATCGTGACAGGGCTGTAAAAACCTAGGCCTGGGATGCCTGCTAATTGTCCAATCGTGTCGCTGCATAACAGGATCGCGGCTGGGATGAACCACGCAATTCGGCCGCTACAGTAACAGCCTGCAAACATCCCGATCGCACCCAAGCAGGCGACGTTCGGTGGGTGTGGCAGAAAACGACTGGCGATCGCGACTAGAGTAAATGCGAAATAGATCATCGGAGGCCAAATGATTAAACGGTTAGGAAGCAGGCTGTTTCTTGTATCCTGGAGTTTAGCCAAGCATGCTGGTAGGCGGAAGAGCGCCGCAAAAGGACGCAAACATATTGGCTCAATCGCTTGAGCCCCAAAAAACACCGGGGTTGGCAACACAGTGTCGCCCTGTCCACCGGCAATCCGCCACTGCTGCCAGGTCAACCAAGTACCAGGTCAACCAAGTACCAGGGCAACCCCGTTTTTAAACTGGAGACCGTATCGCCGTAGCGAAGCTCGCACAGAGCTTCGGCGATTGCTGACGATACCCCAAATGTGAAAACTGATCGGCCCTGTGTCCTGCTACAAGGTCGCCCTGTGCCCTGCTACAAGGTCATCGTATTGCTGACCGCTTTTCGATTGGCGCACGTCACCGGGAAACAATCACCAAGAATCTTGTGGTGCGTCTTGATCGCGACTTCGGGATCGTTGTTGCGTTCGGACAGGTGCCCGAGACAGGCCCATTTCAAACGGGACGCTGAGGCATGCTTGAGTAATTCGGCCGAGTCTTCATTGGACAAGTGACCGCGTGGCCCGCTAATTCGGTCCTTCAGAAATTCGGGATACGGTCCATCTCGTAACATCTTGGGGTCATAATTGCTTTCGATGATCACTGCATCCAACGATGCCATGGCTTCACTTAGGCCGTCGAAGACATGCCCCAAATCAGTTAGCAGGCCAAACCGATGCCTAGCATCATCGACAATAAAGACGACGCCATCGACTGCATCGTGAGGTGTCGAGAGTGTTTCGACCTGGACGCTACCAAAACGCAGCGTTTCACCCGCGACGAAGTGACGAACATCCGAAAGTTTTCCAATCTTGATTCGATTTCTTGCGGCATCAAACGTGCGACGTGTCACGTAGACCGGCAATCCAAACTTACGATGAAACGTGCCCATCGCGCAAATGTGATCACGGTGATCATGCGAAATGATTAACGCGTCGCAGTCACGAATGTCCTTCCCATGCTCAGCCAAACGCGTCTCGGCGGCTCGTCCGCTGATCCCTGCATCGAACAATAAACGCACGCCATCGGTTTCTACGTAAATGCAGTTACCGCTGCTTCCAGATTGCAGTGAGATGATTTCCATGCTTCAGAGTGTAAAGCATTTAGGAAGTCTTGGGGAACTGAAGCTAAGGGCAAATCAGTTTTTCAAGCTGGGCAATGTCGCTCGGCTCTCCGAGCCGACAG
>CAYVAN010000169.1:0-10057 GCA_964449225.1 uncultured Rhodopirellula sp. | reverse complement strand
AGCTTCGGCGATTGCTTGGAAACCGAACGCCTACGCGGCGATCGCTACTTGCTGATGACACCCCAACTTGAAAAACTGAGTTGCCCTGCCGCTGTCCCAGCTAGCTGAGGTTCAATGAATCGGCTTCCTGCGCTATGCACTTGCGACAGGCATTGCCGCCATTTGATATGCACGCGAACGGAACAGGAACTCGATGATGTTACCTTCGTGAGGTTGCAGCCAATCTAACCGGTTTGTTGGGATTGGGCCGATGTTTAATCGGTCGATGTTGACACACATCCCAGCAGCATCGATCAGTTGTTGATCCGTTGTTAAGACCGTGCCAACCAAAGTCGGGCCGATGCGGCGGAGTGTTTCGTTCTGCGGGCACTCGACGACGCTCACGAACGGGAACATGTATTCTTTCATTGCCACGGCTCGATCAGGCGAATCAGCGTGAACCACCATGGGGCGCAAGTAAGCGCAATGCTCTCGTTCAATCAACTTTTCACCGAAGCTGGCCGTCATGTCTTCGACTCCTGATTCAGCCAAGTCTTGCTGAACCATACCCCACGTGCCGGTCGCCATCGCTGGGACGGTAAACGCAGCGAGCGCCGCGTCTGGATCACCAGGCGGTAATACACTCACTGGGCCAATGCGATCAGCGATCGCCGCTGCAATCTCGCGAGTGTGACGGCTCGCCCAGATGCCGCTGCAATTGATGCAACTGCGGCCCGAATTACTCAGCACGCTTTCGACCATCACATCAAGGAAATCTTCCCAGTCATCAACGACATCGTCACCGATGATGATTTTGGACCAGCCCGGTCCGTGCGCCTGCACGCGTGGGTTGCCTTCATGCTGTGCGACGGTTTGGGCGCTTCCAAAGATCATACTTCGTGGTGCTTTGGTCATGATCGCACCGCCCGCGTCGTGACCGCCGGGGTACAGTCCAAATGCAGTTGCCGGAACGCCAGCTTCGATAAAGGCCGAAATCATTCGGTAGGGAGTCCATGGTTCTTGGGAACCCGGTTTCAATGCTAAACCAACTTGCAAAGGTACTGCGGGTAACCAAAGCGTATGCACGCCGGGTGAGTTGTTGGGCAAGACGGCACCCAAAACAGGCGTCTGTGCTTGATAGCTGACCGTGACACCACGACCTTCATCACCAAAACCCTTGGACAAAATTGAAAGATCCAAGCCGCGAGTCAGACACTCCAGAATCTGTTCCATGTTGCTAAGCACGAAACTGTTTTTGGTCATGTTGGATCGACACATGTGCTCGGGCAAGCCGGTGCTGGCAGATTGCTGATGCACAAAGTCATCCACGCTCTGCACCGAATCACCGACCTTCAAGTCGGCTGATTCAAACAACACAGCCGCACGTTTGCACTTTTCAATCAGATCGGCAGTCGAAAATTGCAACAAAGCTTGGCGGGCTTTGTGAGCCTGCTTCATGTCCCGCCCAACGATTCCACCCCCAACATTCCCGATCTTTGCAATGGGTTCTCCCGTGTCAAAGTGAACCACATCATGGTGTTCAAGGGACTCATAAGGCTTGCCCCAACGCAGTGGACTGAGTGTGATCATGGGAGGAGGTCTATATTAAGGGAGTAGAATCGGAACAAGCGTAACGCAGTTCCGGCATTGCCATTTGCTAGGTTGCGATTTGCCGGAACTGTCTTAATAAACGCCAACGGTGGTGGCCGTCGCTATCTCGTGAAAGGGGCGGACGCCGCTAACGCCATCCCATGGATACGTTTCAAATGGTGTTTCTCGCTCACCTTCGTCACGTTCCATGAACCCTGGAACAAAGAACTCATCCGTTAGCGTGTACAACTTTACTCGGCCGGTTTCTCCGTAACCGACCACTTGGTTGTAGTCATCAAACTTGACGACTTCCGTAACCGCACGAGGCTGCGGAGCGTAATAGGAGATCTTATAGTTGTCTGCTGGCGTCACGGGTTTACTACAGGCCAATCCCATCAGTGTGTTGCCATAGGTAGGAGTCATGTAGATGCCACCCTCCTGGACCGGGCCTCCCAGCATTTCTTCGACGCAGAATCTGGTCCACTGCGGTGTGAATTCTGTCCCGCCTGAAAAAATTCCCTTGATGCCGACTTCTTGAAGCGAAGTGCCTTTATCTTCCAACGCTTCGCCCAGGGCTTCGAGCAACTTTGGCGTTGCAAACATGCATTGGACATTATGGCCCGCGGTTAACACGGTCACCGCCTGATCAATGCAGTGTTTTTTGTATTCTTCCAAATGTTCCATCCAGCCTTTCTTGATCAGTTTGACGACCCAACGGGGGTCCAGATCGATGCAGAAACACATTCCACCGCGATGTTGCGCTAGGTGCTCGACTGCAAGTCTTAGCCGACGTGGACCGCTTGGCCCCAGCATTAGCCAATTGGCTCCCTTTGGAAAATGCTTGTCAGGCAACGTGTCGCTGAACAGCTCGTAGTCCTTCCAGTGATCTTCAATGACCATACGGCTTTTCGGGATTCCAGTCGTTCCACCGGTTTCAAAGACGTAGACCGGCTTGCCTGCGTGTCCCTTGGGAACCCAGCGATCGACCGGGCCGCCCCGAAGCCACTCGTCCTCAAATTCTGGAAACATTTTTAAGTCATCAAAGCCTTTGACATCCTTCAATGGATCAAAACTGAGAGAGCCCTTTTTCTCGAGCCAAAACGGACTGCCTGTTTCATCGCTGAAGTGCCAATGAACCGTCTTCAACGTGTGTTCATTGAGACGTTCTAGAGCCTCGCTAGCTTGTTTAGCGACTAGGTCGCTGATGGAGTTTGCCATGAATTTGGTCGTTGATAAATCGCGGTGTAGGTAGAATCAAATCGTTGTTGACAACAAATTCCACCGAAGCAGAGATGGTGGAACGTCCAAGCATTATGCACATGCGGAAAGCTCTTGGGTGGCATGGCGTCTTGAAATGTGACTCGCTTAGCAAATCGTTCGAAAAGAAAAAAGCCGTAGCTTGATGGCTCAAGCTACGGCTTAGTAATTTACTGCACTCGCTGAAGTCTAAGTCAACGCGTTTTTCACAAGCCCGCAGGACTTGCTGGAGGCGCGGGCACGATTGGTGCTCCGATTGGGGCTCCGACAAAGGTGCCACCGTCGTCGTCATCAGCGATTGCCGCGATCGCTGCGATACCAGCGAGTCCGCTCAACGCGCCACCGCCGCCACCGAAGAATCCTCCACCACCGAATCCTCCGCCGCCGCCGGAAAATCCACCGCCGCCTCCAGCGAACCCGCCGCCACCGGTGAACCCGCCACCAGCGTATGGAGCTCCGAAGCCATCCATCAGGACTTCGCCTTCGACGATTCCGCCACCTGCACCATCGATGATTTCTTCGCCACATCCACATGGCTGGTCAACGACGACTTCGCCGCAACCGCAGGGTTGTTCAACGATGACTTCTTCGACCACGTTGCAAATTTCGGGCATCGGTGCAACTTGCATTGCAAATTCTTGGCAGCATCCACATCCGTGATGGCCAAACAGACCAACCAGTGTCTTGCCGTCTTTTCCGACAGTCGAAGCAGTTTCTGTGATGGTTGTTGGGTCAACAAGCTCAAACCCGATCAGGCCGATGCCGTTAGGACCAATCGCCATGATCGAATAAAAACCCGGATCCATGTTGGCAAATTCAAACTTGCCCTGCTCGTCGCTCAATGATCGATCAATTTCCATCGCGTCCTTAAACAAGAACACGTTTGTCTTTTCAGCGGCGTTCAATTCCCCAACCTTCGCACCGGCTACGTGCAGTCGGCCTTTCATGCCGTTGCCGTCTTGCGCGACACGAAACAGGTCTTGGCCACACACTTGGTCTTGAAGTTGGCCGAAGTTAACGGCTTCGTACTGAACTTCTTGCTTTTTGACGCTGGCTGGCAGATAACGAATCAGTGCCGTGTTGACCACGGTGTAATCAATGTTTGCCATCGAGATTTCCGCAGACTTGGGGAATTCCAAGTCCTTAACATCGTTAGCGCTGACGACGTGCATTGCACAGGCTGCGAAAACGTGATCGCCACGAGCGGTCAAGGCGTAAACGCCCGATTCGACTCCAGCGATTTCGAATTCGCCTTTTTGATTTGTCTTCGCACGCAAGACCTTTCCGTCACGGGCAAGGATGGCCACCGAAACGTCAGCGAGAGCTTCTGCATCACCGCCTGCCTTGGGAAGAACTACTCTGCCGGTCAAAGAACCAGCATCTGTCGCACTGACCCATTGGTTCATCGTCAAGTGGTTCAGGGTCGTTGAAGATGCCTCATCATTCGCCGCTGATGCAACGATTTGGAATGACATCGCGAAAAGAAAAAGTGCCGCTAGACGCGTCATGAAATTTGCCTCGACTTTATAAGTGCAGTGAGTGGTCGCAGGTTGATAGTGTAAATCTGGGTAAGACGTAGGACTAGTCCTAGTGTCGGTAAGTTCCGGGATTTGTTCGAATGTTCACGGAATGACCGCCGCCTCAACGAAAAGGCTGATCGGAATCTGCCTCGTAGGTCGCGTATTTACCGCTATCGTAATAAACACAAATCGGAAGTGTCAAAATAATAGAGATAATTGTCCTAACTTACTTGACCAACGCGTTTTCCCCGTACCGGACCCGCAATGCCGGAAATCCATCCAAAAGCGATAAATCCATTTGCTCCAGCGTGCTCCGTTCAGGATGAACTTGGTGTTTGCGGGGATGCCGTGTTGATGCGGAAGGGGTTTTTGTACCGATTGATTCGTTTCAACGCGGTTCCCGATCGCCTGGCCCCCTCTGTAGAGCCGGTTTCGGCGGTCAAGTCAAGGCCTGAAAGTGACATTCGTCATCCAAAAAACGACGAAACAGCATTGCAAGCATCACATGCCGATCAGGGGTGCCTTGAACTTCTTTACAGCGGTTGGTGGTTTGTCCAGCGAATTCGCGTAAACGAAAAGCTTGTCTGGTGGGCGATCAGTTGGAAATCCATTCAGTCTTCGGTCACCATCGATTTAACAAAGCATGCTTTTACCGCTACCGACTTTGCATTTCCGAAAAGCATGAACATCGAAATTGATTTCACACGAGCCCTGCGGATACGCCGTTTTCGCGTCTGGGTCGATCAGGAGCTGCGATACGAGGAAATTTGCTAGTCCGAAGAGCTGTTTTTTCCGCGATTGGGTTGGTGTGAAATCTGTTTCCGAATGAGCTTTACGCGGATGGGGCCAATCGCTTTTCAAATCGCTCGATCGCGACCGCTCGGCCGTTCGAATCGGCGTCGACGATCACACCGCACAGGCGAACATCGCTCTTGGCGACGTGGAAATGGGTCGGCTCAAACGAACGGGATGTTGCGGTGACGCGTGCAATGTCCCTGCCAATAATGCTCTCGTAAGGCCCACTCATACCAGCATCACATTGGAATGCAGTTCCATGGGGGAAGATGCATGCATCGGCCGTGGGGACGTGGGTGTGCGTACCGATTACTGCGGTTACCTTCCCGTCTAGGTATCGCCCGATCGTTTGTTTGTCACTTGTCGCTTCTGCATGGACATCAACAAAAATGTGTTTTAGATCAGGATGTGCATCCCGCATTTCTGCTAGGGCTTGGTCGGCGGCCGCCATTGGGCAATCGACGGGACGCATGAAAACGCGTCCCATCAACGAAATCACACCCAGCGGACCACCAGCGGGCGTGACGACGGTCCAGGTTCGGCCCGAAGCCTCCGGCGGGTAATTTGCCGGTTTGACGATCCGTGTGTCCTTGTTCAGCGTTGTGATGATTTCGCGACATTTGAAAATATGGTCCCCCAAGGTGATCGCATCAACGCCAACTTCCATCAGCCTTTTGAACTGGCGTGGCATCAACCCTGATCCGTCCGACGCATTTTCAGCATTGACGACAATGGCATCGATCTTCAGCGACTCGCGAAGAGCTTCCGCGTGCGTCAAAACGGCGGAGTAGCCCGGTTTGCCGACCAAATCACCCAAAAAAAGAATTCGCATCTGAACCCCAAGGCAATTTCGTTAAGGCGAAAAACAGAAGAGGGCTCAAATAACCGCCCCGCCTCTTTTTAGCCGCGCACCGCCGTCAAAGTAAGCCATGTAACGTAGCCAGGCCGACCGTAATCACCAAACTCGATGATGCCGGTGGATGATGCCAGTACAGTCGCTGGGCGGATAAAAAAGACAGCGATGGCATCCGATAACAATGGCCTCCGGAAAACAGTAGCCGTGCAATCCTTGTGCCTCTTGACGAAATTCGGCTGTTTCGCCTATTTTTGTGAGACTTCAATGTGCCGGAAAGATTCGCTGCGTTTCGAGTGCCGCGTTCCTCCTGCCAACGCCAGCGTAGCTTCAATTGGCAGAGCATCGCATTCGTAATGCGGAGGTTGCGAGTTCAAATCTCGCCGCTGGCTTTTGTCGCCCAACCACTATTTACCCCTTACACGCGCCGCCATCACCCTGTTTGATTTTCATACAGCTGATTCGCTGCCGGGAGCTCTTTGTCGATGAGTGAAGTCGAACTCGACGTTCTCGACTTGAAGGAAATGATCCTTTCGAATAACTCGTTTGGACCCGCCGATGTCGGTGCGATTCGCGCCGCGATCTCGGAAAACTACGGGCATTTCGGTGAACTGCGTGACGCAGTCAATGAAATGGAAGAAGACGAAGCGCTCAGCCCAGCCGGTAAGACCAAGATGGGCGTTTGCCAATTCTTGCTAGGCCGTTTTAAAGACGCGCAAACCACGCTTCAAACTGCCGACGGTAGCGCGATGGCATTGTTCTACCAAGCACGTTGTTGTTTCGAGCTTGGCAGTTACCAAGATTCAATCGACATGTACGGCAAGGCCAAGACGTCCGGCTACAACGAAGACCAATGCAATATCGGTATCGCCGAATCGCACCGTTACGCCGGGCGTATCGAAGAAGCGATGGCGATCCTGGACAACATCTTTGGACCTGCCGAGCAGACTGCTGACTACATGTATCAACGTGCGGCCACGGTTGCTGCGGTCGGTGGACGAATGGACGAAGCGCTCGCGCTTTACCAACGCGCAGTCCAAACCGACGAAAACCATGCGGGTGCACTGTTCGGTCTGGCTCTTGAAAACGATCGAATGGGCAACGACGAAGAATGTCTGTCGCTCTATGAACGCGCCGCCAAGACGTTCCCCACCGGTATCGGTGCGTTGATTAACCTCGGTTTGATTTACGAAGACAACAACCAATTCGACAAGGCCCAAATTTGCTACAAGCGAATCTTGGACTGTTACCCCAGTCATCCACAGGCTCAGCTCTACATGAAGGATGCTGCCGCGACTGGCAACATGCTTTATGACGAGGAAGCACAGCGGCGTAACGATCGCTTGGCTCAAATACTGAATATGCCTGTGACCAACTTTGAACTCAGCGTTCGGAGTCGCAACTGTTTGCAGAAGATGGGTATCGAAACCATTGGTGACCTGACGCGAACCAGCGAAGCCGAATTGCTTAGCAGTAAGAACTTTGGCGAAACCAGCTTGTTTGAGATACGCGAAATGTTGACCAGCAAGGGGCTGGCTCTCGGTCAATTCGCGCATGAAAAGAAAAGCAACGATCCACCGATCGATACCAGCCACATGTCGCCCGATGAGCAGGCACTGTTGGATCGTCCCATTTCCGATCTCAATCTGTCGGTGCGTGCTCGCAAGTGCATGAACCGTTTGCAGCTTAACACGATCGGTGAACTGATCCGCCGAACAGGTGACGATATGCTGGAGTGCAAGAACTTTGGTGTGACCAGCCTAAACGAAGTTCGTGAAAAGCTGACCGATCTCGGTTTGAAAATGCGTGGTGATTGATCAGTTCCAACTGATTTAAGACAGTGACGCATTTCTCTTTTGAACTCACGCACCGCGACGCGACCACCATGGCGCGTCGCGGTGTTTTTGTAACGCCCCACGGTCCCGTGCAAACTCCTGGTTTCATGCCGGTGGGAACCCAGGGTACTGTTAAAGGGGTGACCATCGATCAGGTCGCCGCTACCGGTGCCCACATGATCCTGGGCAACACCTATCACTTGGCACTTCGGCCCGGTCACGAAACGGTTCGCAAACTCGGTGGGCTTCACGGCATGACGCGTTGGGAAGGCCCGATCCTGACCGACAGCGGTGGTTTCCAAGTTTTTTCGCTCGACGCCATCAATCAAGTCGATGAACAGGCCGCAACCTTTCGCAGCCACTTGGATGGAAGCATCGTCAAGCTGACGCCCGAGCATTCGATCGAGATTCAAGAATCGCTCGGAAGTGATGTTGCAATGGTGCTGGACCATGTCGTTGCACTTCCCGCTGAACGAGACATTGTCCAAGACGCGATGGAACGTTCGATCCGCTGGGCGAAGCGTTCGTTAGAATCAGCCACCCGCGACGACCAAGCCAAGTTCGCAATCGTGCAAGGTGGATTAGACGTTGAATTAAGGATTCAATGCGCTCGCGAACTCGCCGCAATGGACTTCGAAGGCTTCGCCGTTGGCGGATTAAGCGTCGGTGAACCGCCGCCCGAAATGTATCGCATCACCAAAGCCACAACACCAGAATTACCCGAACACAAACCGCGTTACTTGATGGGTGTCGGACGACCAATCGATCTAATCGAAAGCGTCGCTCGCGGTATCGATCTATTCGATTGCGTCATGCCAACACGCAATGGCCGAAATGGTTTGGCGTTCACCGATTCAGGCAGCATCAAGCTTCGCAACGCAGTCCACCGCGATGACACTTCGCCTCTGCAAGAAAGCTGTCCTTGTATCGCGTGCCAGCACAGTCGCGGCTACCTGCGGCATCTCTTTCACGCCAAAGAAATGCTGGGACCAATTTTGCTGTCGATTCACAATTTGACCTACTACCAACAAGTCATGTCGGAAACACGGTCGGCGATTGAGCAAAATCGGTTGGCTCAATACGTTTCGGAAAAGAAGCAAGGTTGGGGAATCGATGCATGATCCCACCAAGCCTGCACGCATCAATTCTTGAAGTCAGCGGTGCGGCCAGCATCCAGAGTATCGAACCAGTGCAGACCTTGTGGTCCGGTTACGGCGAAATCGCCAGAGTTCATCTTGTCGGATCTGACACGCCGTCCCTGATTGTCAAATGGGTTGACCCGCCTGTTGCGGTTGACCATCCACGAGGCTGGAGCACCAATCGATCGCACCAACGAAAGCTGCGGTCCTACCAGGTCGAATCTCGCTGGTACACCGGCTTTAGCGATCGCTTGGACGAACGGTGTCGAGTCGCAAGATGCTTTCACGCTACAGCAAAAGACAATCAGCATCTTTTCTTGCTAGAAGATCTCGATGCAGTTGGCTTTGCTGGTCGTCGTAGCCGCCTCGACAAAACGGGTGTCCAAAGTGTGCTTACTTGGTTGGCCCATTTTCACGCGACATTCATCGGGTGTGAACCAGATGGTTTGTGGCCCGTTGGAACGTACTGGCATCTGGAGACTCGGCCTGATGAACTTGCAGCGATTGACGGCTCACAAGTGATCAAGCAATTCGCCGGCTTGTTTGATCAAGCACTCTCGACTTGCGCGATCCAAACGCTCGTTCACGGCGATGCTAAGGTCGCGAATTTTTGTTTCTTAAAAGATGCTTTGGGTCACGGCCAAGTCGCTGGCGTCGACTTTCAATACGTTGGCGGTGGATGCGGCATGAAAGATGTCGCCTACCTGCTGGGGAGTTGCCTTAGCGAAGACGAGTGTGACCGCGACGCAGAAACGCATTTAGATTTTTACTTCACTAAATTAAGTAAAGCACTTAGCGATAATCCCAGCTCCAAGCACACCGGCACGCAAGTGGAATCGGCATGGCGTCCGCTGTACCCCATCGCCTGGGCCGATTTCCATCGCTTCCTACTCGGTTGGTGTCCCGGTCATCAAAAGCTACACGCGTACACCCACCGGATGACCGAAGACGCAATCAAACTGCTGAAGTAGTGTAGCCGAGTTCGTCACAGGCTAAAGCATTTCGAGAATGAATGTAGGCCGGAACAAACGAAACGCAGTTCAGGGTGCGTTGGGCATGATTGAGAGATTGAAGGTGAAAGTCCTTCAT
>CAYVAN010000168.1:0-10100 GCA_964449225.1 uncultured Rhodopirellula sp. | reverse complement strand
CGCGTAGAGCTTCGGTGATTTCCTGGTAAGCCGAACGCCTACGCGGCGATCGCTACTTACGGGGAACACTTCAAATTGAAAAACTGATCGGCCCTCGGATCAGCTACGATTGGCGGGATGAAAGAATGCTAAGCTATTGGTTCGGTTACGGGACGATCTCAAACCCTTTGGAAAAATCAGAGATGATCAAAAAAACGATTTGCCGCCTCGCTTGGATCGCGACGACCCTGTTGACCTCCACCGCTGTCGCCGAAGACTGGTCTCGTTTCCTTGGACCTGCCGGTATTTTGAAAGCTGAAGCGACAGCGCAAACACCGACTCAGTGGACTGTTGGCAATGATCCAAGCAGTGGCGAAGATCAAGCCACCAATGTGAAGTGGTCGACGGATCTGCCCGGCAAAGGAGTTTCCAGTCCGATCGTGGTTGGTGATCGAGTGCTGGTGACGTGCTATTCGGGATACGGGATGGGGGCTGAGAATGAATCGATAGCTGATCTGGTCAGACACATCGTTTGTGCCGACAAAGCAACCGGGAATATCGTTTGGCAAAAAAAGATTGACGCAGTTCAACCCGAAGATCCTTACACCGGCATCGGTGTGCCCGCCCATGGTTACGCCAGCCACACGCCAGTGAGCGATGGAGAAAACGTTTATGTCTTTCTTGGGAAATCCGGCGTGATTGCTTATGACATGGAAGGGACTCCGCGATGGCGAACGAGCGTTGGCACGGGGTCAGGCGATAAGAGATGGGGATCGTCGTCGAGTCCTATTTTGTATGGTGATTTGTTGATCGTAACGGCGTCTGATGAAGCTACCGCGATGGTGGCACTGGATAAAAAAACTGGTGAAGAAGTTTGGAAACAAGCCGCGGATGATTTTGACAGCACTTGGAGCACACCCGTTATTGTCAAATCAGACGAAGGGCGAGATGAATTGATCATCAATGTGCCCGGCGAGGTTTGGGCGATGAATCCCGAAACAGGAAAACTGCTTTGGCATTCGCGTGGTACGACCGATACCAGCACGGCGGCGTCCGTGATGGCGGTCGATGGAATCATTTACGCAACGGGCGGACGTGGCGGCGATGCGGTCGCCGTCCGCACCGGTGGCAAGGGTGACGTCAACGATACGCATGTCTTGTGGGACGCAAAGATACCCGGACGATTTGGAACGCCCGTTCTGCATGAAGGGCATCTTTACACTCACGGTGATGGAATCGTGACGGTTTACGATGCTGCTGATGGATCGAAGGTCAGTCAATTGCGATTGCCCAAAGAAGTCAAGTCAGCGGACGACCATCTGCCGGGCAGTCCGCGACCGGGCATGTTTAACTTGGATTACGCATCGCCAGTTTTGATCGGAGAGAATCTGTACCTGACGACGCGTTCGGGCACGGTTTATGTCCTTTCGGCTACTCCAAAACCTAAGTTGGTTGCCACCAGCAAGTTTACTGGTGACAAGGGATTCGGCGGGACGCCTGCGGTTAGCGAGGGAGAGATTTTCATTCGCAGCGACAGTCGTTTGTATTGTTTGTCGAAACAGTAAGGTTTTGGAGTTCGGGAGGACTGGTCAATTGGGACAATTGACCTACCTTCGCCTAGCGAGGCATCTTTGGGCTGACGTCGATGGTTGGCTTTGCACCCGCGATGGAGGCCATGGGGCGGGGGGCTAATCCGGCGGCGATGAACAGGCGATTCATACCGACCATCAATTGATGCCAGTGTTCAACCGTTTCAGGCGTTCCGATTTCAAAAGCGTCTTGGCGATCAAAACCTTGTTCGCTGATTTTGATCGTGGGCGACAAATGCAGCAACGCTTCCAGCATCAAATGCAATCGGCAATCGGCTTGGCTCAGACCTTCGTCGTCATAGATCCACAAGTGTTGTTGCAGGCTGCGATCGAGTGCTGACAATGCGGCTTGTTCGACCGAGTCGGCGGTAATGATAACTTCGACGCTTCCGCATTGGACATAAAACTTTGCCATGGTTGATTCTTCCGTGATTGAGGTGGTGGATTCTCACTCGCTGCGGGAGTCACATTCGATTCCCTTGGGCGACAGAAGTAGTATCAGGCTGGGTACTGACACGTCTGGTCAATGATCTTTAACCCCGCAAAGATCTTTAACCCCGCAAAATTTGGGTGTTGGTTGCGGCAACCGGCAATCCGATGGCCGGTCCGGCTACGTTTGTGTTGGGGGAAGCGACTAGGTGTCGTTGTGGACTGGCAAAATCGGTGTAACCCGAAAAACCTGATAAATGCCTTCCGCAAAGATTCACAAAGGCTAAAAGTTTCCTCACGAAAGATTGACCTTTTGGGTGCTGCGGCGTCCACTTGTACCGTGCGCGGGCTGGGATTCGATTTACCCGCGGCTCGTGATACTGCCAAAATCGAAGAACTGAAGAACCTTTCAAGGATCGCCGTCGATGCCCTTTCGCCACCTGACGATTGCCTCGCTCTTTCTCACCTTCGCTGCTGCAAGCTTTCATTCGGCTGATGCGTGTGGTTTGACCGATTGGCTTTATGGCCGGCAAGCATTGCCCTACGCAGCAGGTTATGCACCGATCGTTCCTGCGGGTTCCGTCCAACCTTATGCTGCCGGTTTTGCACCGGTGACAACTTCAGTGACCGCGTTGCCCTCGCAATCGCCGTCGCTTTTAAGTGGTGCGTACCAAGCACAACGCCCGGCCTATTTGAACAATCCATCGGTTTACACCGGTGCACCCGTCGGAACCACCCTGCAAACGTCTTACAGTGTCCCGCTAACGTCGGCATCAGGAACGTTGCCCGGGAATTCGTCACTGTTCAGCGGGCTCCGGGGCAACGCATCGCAACGGCCTTTCTTGGGAAGCTCGGAATTTGGAGCGGCCAATGTGTACCCTAATTCTAGTTATTACCGATCCAATTATGCGGCCGCGCAAGTTGGTTTGCCCGCGACCGCTTTGCCGTCGACCAGCGTCGCGCCATTGTTTCCACGTGCTCCCGCAACACCTGTTCGCAGCGGTCTAGCTCGTTTCTTTGGTTCGCTGTTTGGTACAAACTATCAAAGTAGTTACTACCGTGCTCCGGTAACTTACTACCGTCCAGTCACGACTGTTGATCCCAACCTGGGAACGACGGTGACGGTTCAACAACCTTGCACTTCCACCGTCCAGCAACTGCAACGGACGCCTTACAACAGTTTTCAGTTTGGCGCACCTGCACCGATACAGCCTGCTACTAGTTTCGGATCACCAACCTGTTCGACGCCGGTTTACGGTCAAACTGCTCCCGCGTTCCAACCCGGTGCGATTGGACAGGCCAGTGCAATTGGGGCTGCCCCCGGTCAGTTCACGGTTCCGATTCCATCAACAGCAACTCCACCTAGCACGTTTCAACCGGGCGCGTTTCAACAGGGCGGCTTTCAGGGGCAACCTAACACCGCGCCACTGACCGGTTCGCCAAGCAGTCCTCGGTCACAATCCGATTTGTCGCCGATCGATCCGCCGAGCCTAAACCGTTTGCAACAACGCAGCGAAACCAGCTTTCGCGATTCGTCACCTTCGTACGATCAGCCCGAAACGCTTGCTGAACCAAAACAGAAATCAGGAACAGTAGATTCGTATTGGAAACTGCAAAGCAGCGATGATTCAACCGCGATGATTTCACCCAGTCGTCGTTACGGTGCGGTTCGTCCTGACTTTGAATCACGACAAGCTCCCTCGTTTACCGGCATTCGGCCAATACGTGCGCTGGATGAAGATGAGCCTTCGCCTTTCCGCAAAGAACTTAGCAGACCGGCCACCGCACCAAACTACGACACGCCACAACTTCCGGCCCGCACCGCGCCGGTTGGCGGATTCACCACTAGCAGTCGCATTCCCGTTCGTGAAGCCGCGATGACGCGACGCCCCTATTCGGTCGCCAAGCCAATTGCACCAGCGAAGCGTGATAACACTTGGTCAAAAGCTAAGTAGAAACTTTCGATACCACCGAATGTCGCATTGGCTTCATTGAGCTGACGGCATGTCTTCGCGTCTTTTGGTTCTTTCGCGGTTGTTCTACAAAATCGCGAGCGGATTGCGCTTGGTTTCCAGCGTGCCTCGGGTCACGCCGACGCGATTGCTTGCATCGAGTCGTTTCCAGACCTCGTTGCCATTGATCTGACCGGCAATCAGCTTTTGATAAAGTTGGATCGTTTGTTTGGCTTCGTTGGCTTGTTCTTCCAACAATTCTATGCGGAACCACTGCACGCCCGCACTGACCAGATCGGAAGTGATTTCGGCACCACTTTGGGCGGTTGCATTGTAAAGTGTATTTCGACACGCCACGTCAGCTTGCAACGGATGTTCTGCGCCGACCCGATCACGCAGTTGGACGACATGGTCGTCGCACGGCCTGCCGCAGTTCGTCTTGTTGGTTCCCGGCGACATCACGCTACAGAAAACACAGTGCTCCATGTGGAACATCGGCATGTGTTGGTGGATGACCACTTCCATCCAAGATGATGGAAGCGAATCGACCAGGTCCATCAATTGATCGCGGTTCAAATCATAAGACGCCGTGATCCGCGATGCGCCTTGTTCACGAACCCACTGGGCGGAGCGATGGTTGGACACGTTCAACGAGAAGTCTGCGAAGACGTCAAAATCTGATTCGCGAAAGTATTCCATCGCGGCAAGATTGCGAGCCAGGATGGCGTCGGGCCGATGACGATTCAAAACTTTTAACAAACCCATTTCACCGGGTTTCTGCATGCGCACGGTTCCAATGGCGATGGGAACGCCGTGCTCACGAGCGGTTTGAACTGCGGCAGCATAGCGACGCACATCGTGCAGGTCGACGTAAACGTAGTCGGCACCGGCTTCGCAAGCGGCCTCGATTTGTTCTTCGGTTCGACACAAAACGGACAATCGTGGCGAGACAATTTCCTCATTTCCCGCAGCGGAATCTAGTGCAGCGGGATCCAGTGCAATGGGCTGTAGCAGTGATTTGCCGGCTTGAACATTGATCCGGCGCGGTGGCGGTTCGCTTAGTTTGCGTTCGAGATGTTCGACTAATGTTCGGCGAACATCATTTAGCATCTTCATTGGCACCATCGGACCGCCAACGACATGGGCAGTCAGCTGACCGAGTTCAAACGGTGTGCCACCGAGCCGGCCAAGCTTATCCCGAAGAATGGATTCTTCGATCGGACGTTTGTTTGCAGCGTCGAGCGGCAGGTCACCTTCGGCAGAAACTTCAATCCCTCGACCGAGTTTTGCAGTGACGTGTAGCGGCTGCCCCACGTTGGCAGTCACGGTCATGTCGATCGTTTGCCGGGCACTCGGATCGATGACTTCGTAGGTTTGCCGCAGTCGTCGGTTCAATTTTGGGTCGTCATTTTTGAACACGACTTGATCGACATCGACCAGCGACCAATCGATTTCGTCGCGACCGAATCCAACCCAGACGGTGCTGCCAGCAGGAACGCTTTTGCATGAAACGCCATTGGAATCGATCAGTTCGTAGATTCGCCCGCCCGTTTTCAGTGCTTTTGAATTTTGCGTCTTTAGATTTTTAGATTCATGTCCGGTTTCGATTGCCAGGCCATCGCCGAGCGCCAACGGTGCAGCGACGTGCAATTCGATTCGGTCTTTCTCAAAATCAAGGATCTGGCCCAGTTCGATTCCGCGTTTGGAATTCTGTAAGCCGGGGACCAAGCGTTTGTGATCATTGCCTTCGAGCCAACCGGGTGAAAATCCCCGCGAGAACGACAATTCCATTTCGCGTTTGGACTGCTCGCTGACGGTAACGGTTCCTTTGGCAATCGCTTGGTCGATCGCGGATCGATAATGGCGAGTGATGTTGGCGACGTATTCGGGGGTTTTCAGACGGCCTTCGATCTTGATTGACGCGACGCCTGTTTCAATCAAGTCGGGGATGGCGGCGTATCCGGCCAGGTCTTGCGGGCTTAACAAGTATTTGACGTCATCCAGCGGACGATCTTGGTTGTCAACGATCAATTCATAAGGCAGACGACAAGCTTGGGCGCAAAGCGATTCGCTGGTCAAGCATTGGCCCGAATTGGAAACGCACAGCGCGCCGTGAATGAAACCCTCCAGCGGCATATTAGTCGCCGATGCGATCTTGCGAATTTCAGCGATCGATAGTTCGCGTGCCAAGACGACTCGTGACAGGCCCAATCGCTGCGCCACCGCGATTGTTTCAGCGCTGGTCAAACTCATTTGTGTCGACGCGTGAATTTCGAGTTCAGGACAAACTTCACGCACGATCCTTGCTACACCAAAATCCTGGACCAAGACCGCATCGATGCCTGCCTCGGCGATCTGCTTGACGGTTTCGATCAGCGGAGGCATTTCCGATGGAAACACCAAGGTATTCATCGTTGCGTAGCCACGGACTCCGCGACGGCGAAGCAATTGTCCCAGTTTGGGCAGATCGGCCAGGCCGAAGTTCGTTGCACGGTGGCGGGCGTTAAAACCGCAATCGAGACCAAAGTAAATCGCGTCCGCCCCGTTTTCGATCGCGGCGGTGGCGCACCGCCAATCACCAGCCGGTGAAAGCAGTTCAATGGGCGAAGAAGGCGTCGATGGGGTGGCGGTTGAATTCATGTCACGCAGTATAGCGTGACTGGTGATTTATTCAGGCTGCCATGGGACGTTCGACACCGACCGGTTCGGTGAGCTGTCGCGGTGATCGTTCGGACGGGTCATGCTTGGCTTCCAGGTCGTGCAGCACGGTGGCTAGTTTTTCCGCAAATGTCCCAAGATCGTCTTCTTCGCCGACGTGGATGGGGTCGCCAAAATAGACATCGACGCGAGAAAACGGCAGCGGAATTTGCATTCTGTCCCACGCCCGGGACAGAATGATGCGGCGGTTGGGAACTAAGATGACAGGCATAACTGGCATACCTGATTTTTTGGCGGCTAGTCCAATGCCTTTTTGAACCGTACCGCGTGGTCCTTTGGGGCCGTCGACCGCGATCACGCCGCGATTTCCATCGCGGACTTTGCGAATCATTTGCTGTAGCGCGCTGGCACCGCCCTTGGACGCACGCCCGCTGCTACCACGGACCAATTGTTTACGAAAGATTTTCAGCATCGGAGCAACAATGTCGCCATCGGAGGATCGCGAAACCATCGCCACGGTGCCAGCTTCACCAAACATGCCAGCTGCAATTTGGTGAGCGTGCAGTTGTCCGTAAATGTACGAATGTCCGCTGTCGAGCACTTCTTGTCGGCGGTCATTATGAACGCGGCGGAAACAAGTCAGCCGAACAGCAAGCATCGTTACAGCAATCATCCAGCCTAAAACGCGATTCATCAGTGGGCAACTTGTTGCAGGGTAAAAGAATGCGGGAATCTACCTGGACACAGATGTACCAGGAGCTCACCGGGGAAGTGAATGGCAATCCCTGCGTGAAACGAATCAACACGCTCAAAAAACACGGTTCAATCGGGGGGCATCGGGTGGCCAATTGGTGCAGTCGATACAAGCAATCGTCTGGTATGCGAAAGATGGGATCTCGCAGTGTTCATTAATCGCACATCCTCGAATTGTGGGCGATGTTTCAGTGTTCAATCGAGGCTTGTGGGGCGGGCTTCATTGAACTGAAAGTTTTGGAACATCAGGGAACTCGCTCGTTGGGGCAAATCATCAGTGAGTTCCCGATGTTCCTATCTTCTGGCTTTCGAGTCTTCTGCCTTTCGAGGCTTAGCGATGTGTCACCGGCGGTTTCGCTAGCGCCGTGGGCCATCGCAGTCGCGTGCACTCCGGCCGCCGATTGATCCCAGGTTCATCTTGAGGGAAATTTGAGAATTCCCTAAAGTTCGCTCTTCGTGCAAGGCTGCACGTCCCGATTTCCGGTTCAAAGGAGTGACCCGCGATGCCACTGCAACCCGCCCGATTCAAATCCTGGCCCTGTTTCTTGATTCGGTTTCTTCCGATCCGAGGTCTTCGCTATCGCTCGATCCTGGCGCTGGTGATCGCTTCCTTCGCGATGACATCAGGGAAGGCTTTTTCGCAGCAACACTTACCGCAATCCAACAACGCCAAGCCCACCGTCGTTGCGGTCGTCAACGCGGATCCGATCACTCGCAAGACTTTGGCCGATGCTGCGGTCGAGCGATACGGCAGCGACGTGTTGGACAACATGGTTAATCGACACCTGATTATGCAGGCGTGTCATTCCAGCGGCATCGAAGTCACCGAGCAACAAGTCACCGCAGAGATTCAAAGGTTGGCCAGCAAGTTTGGTCTGTCGATGGACAGCTACCTGAAACTGCTCCAGGAAGAACGCGATATCACGCCTAACCAATACAGCCGCGAAATTATCTGGCCAATGTTGGCACTGCGTCGTCTCGTTGCTGACAAAGTCGAAGTGACTGATGCGGAATTCAACAAAGCCTACATGTCGCAGTTTGGCGAGGCCGTCAAATGCCGATTGATTATGACCTCCAGCCACGGCAAGGCGACCAAGGTGCTCGCCCAAGCTCAAGCCAACCCGAGTGATTTTGCGAGTCTGGCAAAGCAATTTAGTGAAGATGAAGCCAGCATGAGCGTTGGCGGTTTGATACCACCGATTCGTCGCTACACGGGTGATTCTCGTTTGGAAGAGGCTGCCTTTGCTCTCCAGGACAGCCAAGTTTCAGAGATTTTGCAGCTTGGTGATCAATGGATCATCCTGCAAGCCGTTCGTCGTATCCCGGAATCGCATCCAAGCCCGCAAGCGATGCCCGCCATCAAAGAACAAATCAACGATCGCATTCGCGATGAAAAAATGCGAAGTGCCGCTTCGGAACTATTCGCCAAGCTGCAACGTGACGCCAAGGTCGTCAAAGTCATCGGCGACGCCGAATTGACGCAGCAGTATCCAGGCGTCGCGGCTTTGATCAACGGTCAATCGCTGCCGATTTCGCAAGTCTCCCAAGAGTGTCTCAAGCGACACGGCGAAGAAGTGCTTGAAGGCGAAATCAATCGCAAGCTGCTGACCCAAGCCTTGCGAGCGGCTAAGAAAGAAGTGACCGACGATGACATTCGCAGCGAAGTCTTGCGAGCGGCCACCAATTACGGCTTCGTCAACGCCGATGGTTCCCCCGATCCGGTGAAGTGGATTGAATCGGTCACCAGCAATTGCAACGTCACTGAAACGGTTTACATCGCTGATTCGGTGTGGCCAAGTGTTGCGCTGAAGAAGTTGGTCGAAGAGGAGGTTGCGTTGGACGAAAACGATATGCGCGAAGGTTATGAATCAGCTTATGGGCCGCGCGTCGAGGTTCTTGCGATTGTGCTGAGCGACCAAAGAAGCGCTCAGAAGATTTGGGAAATGGCTCGCGACAATCCAACGGATAAGTTCTTTGGCGATCTGGCGCAGCAATACAGCGTCGAACCGGTGTCATCAAGCAACATGGGCAAAGTCCCACCGATCCGCAAGCACAGCGGCCAACCCGCAGTCGAGAAAGAGGCTTTCTCGCTGAAACCGGGGGAACTGTCCGGAATCATCGCCACCGGTGGCAAGTACATCGTCCTGCGTTGCCAAGGATTCACCGAACCAGTCGTCAGCGATCCGTCTGCGGTCCAAGAAGAGCTGGTTCGCGATTTGACGGCCAAAAAGACCAGCATGGCGATGATGGACAAGATGGAATCAATCCGTGATTCGTCAGAAATCGACAATTTCCTGGTAGCTCAGAAAAAGGCACCCCGAGTTGCAGCGAGGCCGTAGGTGTCCTGACCGTGTTCCGCTAAGCGGCGCACCGTCGCATTGATGACCAAGCCCAGGGTTCTTTGAAAACCATTCAGAGAACCCCTGGGCTTTTTTTTGTGTCTGAACGACAATGCGATTGCGGTCATTATGAAAAGACCCACCCACTCGGCCAACCCATTTCCTTGACGGTCCCCCATGACTCAGCCGCTTTCTGATCACCCGCAAATCCTAAGCGACACGCCCAACATTGACGCGCCGCCGATCGATACCCCAACGACGGACCCCGAGCCCAAGCCGTTCGAGGTTCAGTTTGCGACACGGGTCAATCGTCTGCCGCCGTACATGTTTGGTCGGATCAATAATTCGCTCTATCAAAAGCGGCGTGCCGGTGATGACGTGATCGACTTGGGGATGGGGAA
>CAYVAN010000167.1:0-10189 GCA_964449225.1 uncultured Rhodopirellula sp. | reverse complement strand
GATTGAGGGCCTGCACTACACCGACCAGGTGCCGATCATTCCGTCGATGTGTGAAGGCGAGAATGGGCAACTGTACAACGTCAATGCAGACACCGCTGCGATGGCTGTTGCACAGTCATTGGGCGCGGAAAAGCTAGTGTTTTTGTCCGACGTTAACGGGGTACGCCGCGATAAAGAGGATCCCAAGTCAATCATCGATTCACTTTCGGCGAAAGAGGCAAAGGAGTTAATCGCCAGCGGAGTGATCGAAGGCGGGATGATCCCCAAGGTCGAAGCCTGCTTGGAAACGCTGGGCCGTGGCGTCCGCAAAGTTCACATTGTTGATGGCTCGATCCGACATTCACTGCTGCTTGAAATTTTCACCACCAGCGGCGTTGGTACCGAAATCCATCCATAAAAGAATGTGGCATAGGCTTCCAGCCTGTGTTGTTCGCAATCTTGGGCTTGATGCCTATGCCGCTTCACCGATGCCCGTCTCTCCCATCCTGAAAATCTTGAAATGAACGACGACGAATCATTCGAAGACGGGCATGAACCTGATGATACACCTGTCGCCGAAGAACCAACGCTTGCACCCGAGTCTGGTTTTATCCTGCCACCATCAACAGCCAAGCCTTTCTCCGGTCCACCAACGGGAATCCGTCGTGGCGATGATGACGACCTGGATCTCGTTGACGCGATGGCTGGCCGATACAGTGTGCTGGGTTTTGGCGAATCAAAGTTGATCGAATCAGCGATGCAGGCAGCAGAAGACTTAGCTCTCACGCGAGATCGCTCCACCGACAATTCAATGACTGATTTGATTCAGCGACTATCGCCCATGCCCGGCGATGGTTCTGCTGACGATACCGTTTCATCTGTTGCCCGGTCTTTCACTCGGTCTTTCACTCACTGTGACTTGGCAATCGAAGCCGCGATCACGTTTAGCCGAACCCGCGACAATGGAAAAAGGTTTAAGACCATTGCAATTTCGGGCAGCGATCACGGACGCACTGGCGTTTGCCGAACCGCCAGCGGTTTGCCTGCTCTTCATGAGAACTACGGCCCAATGATGGCTGGATTTGCTCATGTGCGACCAGGCGATCTGGATGCAATCAAAGCCAATGTCGATGACCAGACCGGATGCATTCTTATCTCTCCGATGCGAGTCAATGACGGGGCGAAACCTTTCGATACTGAATTTTTGACTGGCGTCCGTGGTCTGTGTGACGAGCATGGTTTGTTATTGGCTGTCGACGAATCAGAGGTCGTCTTTGGATCCTGCGGGACTTTGTTGGCCACCTCTTCAATCGCTGACGTCGCCATTGACTTGGCAATCATTTCCGCGGGACTGTTCGCCGGGATGCCAGGCGGCGTGCTCTTGTCGTCTTCGTCGGTTGATGATCAATGCGAGGTAGGTTTCAACGACAACCCCATTGCCACTGCTGTTGCCCTGACGACGATAGAAGAAATGATCCGTCGCGATCTCTTCGCCAGTGCTGCGGAAACATCGCACCAGTTTGCCGTCGATATTGCGGAAGCGATTGCGGACTACGATTTCGTGCGTGATATCCACCAGTTGGGGACATCAATCGGGATTGAACTCGATATTGAATCGAACCTGTTGGTCCAAAATGCTTCACACTTTGGTCTGGAGCTTATGGCAGCCGGCGAAACAGCAGTCCGAATGGCATTACCTCTATCGATTACCGAAGAAGATTTTTCTGAATTGACTCGCAGGTTGTCGGAAACCTTCGCGGCAACTGAAAAGCTGACTGCCGCGATTGGTGTCTAGAAGTCTCCATCAAAACAACTTACCGAACTTAGATCCCTAGAAAGACAGTTCCCATGCAGCATTTGCTGAGCCTTTTTGACGTCGATCCGTCACAGCTAGAAACGATTCTGCGAACCGGCATCCATTTACGCGAAGGATTGGCCAAAGGAGATCGCCCACCGGTGTTGCAGCGGAAGGTGCTGGCCCTGTTGTTTGAAAAACCTAGCCTTCGTACGCGAGTGAGCTTTCAAAGCGGTATCTCACAGTTGGGTGGATCCAGTCTGTTTTTGGGTGATGATGTTGGCTGGGGCAAACGTGAGTCACCATCTGATTTCACTCAGGTGCTTGGCCAGTTCGTTGACGCGGTTGTTTGCCGTGCAAAGACTCATGCTTCGGTGAAACAATTATCGAGTTTCAATTCGATGCCGGTCATCAATGGCCTGACCGATCTGTGCCACCCATGCCAAGCACTCGCTGACGTGTTAACGATCCAGCAAAACTTTGGAAGCTACAGAGGGAAACATCTGGTGTTTGTCGGCGACGGAAACAATGTCGCTCATTCGCTGGCCCTCATTTGCGCAATGTTGTCGATGCGGTTTACGCTGGCGTGTCCCGAAGGATACGAAATGGATGCCGATTGGATGAAACAAGTTGAAACAGCGTATCCTGGTGCGGAAATCCGGCAACTCCGTGATGCCAAATCATCCGTCAAAGATGCTGACGCTATCTACACCGACGTTTGGACCAGCATGGGTCAAGAAGCCGAAGCCGCCGAGCGTCGAAAGATATTTGCCGACTATCAAGTTAACGGTGAATTGATGGCTGCCGCGCCCTCGACCGCTCGCGTACTTCACTGCCTGCCCGCAGTCCGAGGTGAAGAAATAACTGACGAAGTGATCGACAGCAAACAGAGCGATATCATCATTCAAGCTGGCAATCGGATGCACGCTCAAAAAGGCCTGATGGTATGGATGCTGAATCCGCAATGGATCGAACAGAATGTTGCGAAAGCCTAAATGCTGACGCACCACTACGGTCTGTTTCTAACTTTTAAGACAAGCCCGAAACCTTCGCTCTCTCCCTAGACTTCACAGGCACTCTCATGCGATCCGACGATCAACTCCGCGAAGTTTCTATCGAATGTGGCTACCTGGAATCCAATCCGGCCAGCGTGCTTTACAAGTCAGGCCGGACCATTGTTCTGTGTACAGCGTCCCTTGAATCTAGCGTTCCGCCTTGGTTGGTTGGCAAGGGAAAAGGCTGGGTCACAGCCGAGTACAACATGTTGCCCGGAAGCACGAGCCCGAGGAAACGTCGCGAACGTGGCGGCAAAGTGGATGGCCGGACCACCGAAATTCAAAGATTGGTGGGGCGGAGTCTGCGCAGCGTTGTCGACCTGGAATCGCTTGGCGAAAATATGATCACTGTTGATTGCGATGTATTGCAAGCCGATGGTGGGACTCGCACAGCTTCGATCACCGGCGGGTTCATCGCATTGGCTCTTGCCGTGGAGCAAGCGGTCCCCGGATCTAAAATTGGTGATGGACCATTGAAGGATTCGGTCGCTGCAATCAGCGTGGGAGTCCTTGGTGACACTTGCAAGCTGGACCTTGATTACGAACTGGACTCGGCCGCGGACGTTGACATGAATGTCATTATGACCGGCAGCGGAAGGTTCGTTGAAATTCAAGGGACGGGTGAAGAGGCCACTTTTGATGACACGCAATTGGCCGAATTACTGCGGCTGGCCAAAAAGGGAATCGCTGAACTTACCGCGGAACAGATCAAGGCATTGGACGCGGTTTTAAGAGGTAAGTGAGTCACGCAATGGCTAAACTCTACTTTTATTACTCGGCGATGAATGCGGGCAAGTCAACGGTCCTGCTGCAATCGAGCTATAACTACCGCGAACGTGGCATGCATACGCTGGTTCTTGCACCGGAGATTGACACGCGTTCCGGCGGCAAGGTTGTTTCCCGGATCGGGCTGGAAGCAGACGCCCTGACCTTTACGACTGCGGATAATCTTCAATCGATTGTCAGTGAAAACAGGGTTCAGCAACAGCTCAGTTGTGTGCTGGTCGATGAAGCGCAGTTTCTGACGCGAATGCAAGTTCAACAACTATGCGATGTTTGCGATACGCTGCGAATCCCTGTTTTAACTTATGGAATTCGCACTGACTTTCAGGGGAATCTATTTCCAGGAAGTGAAGCTCTGCTTGCCTGGGCGGATTCGCTGGTTGAAATCAAGACGATCTGTCACTGTGGTCGAAAGGCGACCATGAACATGCGAATGGATTCGGCTGGCCGCGCGATTCGCGATGGAAATCAAGTCCAGATTGGCGGTAACGAGCGTTACCAGGCTGTATGCCGGAAGCACTTTCACGAAGGGCTCGCGCAACGAAACTCTAATGATTTGCCGTTGCTGGATCGTGCTGCTGAGTAGTCGGTTTTTGACTGACACGTCCGAGACAACTCTAGGAATACAGCATTTTGATTTTGTCATGCGGTGTGGGGCGATTTGCCAGGGCAAATCAGTTTTTCAGACTGGAGACTGTGTCGCCGTAGCGAAGCTCGCGTAGAGTTTCGGCGATTGCTGACGGCACCCCAAAAGCGAAAAAATGACTTGCCCTGGCCGATTCGCCTGGGGGCGTGATGCAGAAGGCCTATGAGCTGTAGAATGACGGAATGAATGAACTGACACGCGATGGCGATAACCCCGAATTTGAAAATGATGGCTTCGTTGCCGTCGCACTTCAACATGGATTGCTAAACGAGAATCACGCTGAGAAAATTCTCGATCATGCGGTCAAAACCAAGGTGCGGCCTTCTGACGCTGCACTGACGTTGTCGATGCTGGAACTGTACGAAGTTGACGCGATTCATTTGCTGTGCCAGCCAGAAAGTCTTGCCAAGGGCTACGTTTTAACTGGATTGATTGGATGTGGCGCAGGGGGAATGGTCTTTCGTGCTCACCAAACGGCACTGGGACGTGACGTCGCGCTGAAAACCATCAACGTCCGATCTCGGAACGCGTCGACGACGGCGCAGTCGCGGATGCAACGAGAAGCCCATGCAATTGCCCGCTTGCAGCACCCGCACATTGTCACCGCGTACGACAGCGGTTTTCATCAAGGCCGATTTTGCATCGCGATGGAATTGGTTGAAGGCGAAACGCTGGCAGATCTAATCAAACGATCATCACCCATTGATGAAGAAATCACTTGGCAGATCACCCGACAAGTCGCATCGGCGCTATCACACGCAAATGGTTTTGGAATCATTCATCGTGACATCAAGCCAGCAAACTTATTGCTGGGTACGACGCCCAGTGGGATGGTGATGGCCGAAGGTGTTCCGATGGTTAAAGTCGCGGACTTTGGGTTGGCGTTTGAATCCGACGAATCTGGTGCAAGCCAGATCACGGCGACGGGGGCCACGCTGGGCACGCCGGCGTATGTAGCGCCAGAGCAATTGCACGACACCCATGTTGACGCTCGAGCGGACATCTATTCATTAGGCGCTACGGTCTTTCATATGCTGACGGGATTGCCCCCGTGTTTGGACCGTTCACCCATGCGCACCATCATGCAAAAAACGATTGGTGATGATCGTTGGCGCGAAGAAATGCTCGATTCTGTATCAAAACCCTCGGTCGCTCTCTTTCGCAACATGACCGAAATCAACGTTGACGAACGAATCGGTAACTATGATGAGCTGATCCAGCGGATTGACGATTTACTGGTGGACCTTGCCGGGAAGACAGCAACGGAGCAAAGGAACGCTTCTTCGGATCGCATCCAGTCTTTATCGTTTTCAAAGCGATCAATCATGATCCTTGCACTTTCATTCGTTTCCATTGTAGGTGCGGGTTCGCTTTTACTGCGAAATCCTTCAACAGAACCAACCAAAACGGCGGAGTGGAAAGTTGACGGTTTTCCACAACCATTATTCAATGGCCAGAGCGTTCCGCTTTTTCGTCAATCGGGAAATTGGACGACGGGATCGGCGGCCGACGGCGGACGAGTGCTTAGCGGCAAGGAGGGATCGCGAATGACGATCCCAGTTGCCATCAAGAACAATTTGGCGGCGCATGCTCGACTGCGAATAGCCGTGCATGCCGACAAGTCTGGCATTGTAGAAATCGGACTATCACAAGATGCGAAGCCTATCGAAAGTTTAGGTACGCTTGTTTTTAAAAGCTGGTCAGCGGAATTTATTCCGTCATCCGAGACGATCGACACAGCGCCCGAACAGTCTTCAAAGATTCAATTCGACGAATCGAACGATTTTCTTTTGCAGCAAGTCACGATTAAACGCTTGCCCGATCACGTCATCGTTATCGTCAACGGACAAACACTTGCCAACGTCGAAAGCGAAAACGATGCCGGTGTATCCATTGAATTGCGGTGTGTGAAACAAGATGCAAGCTTTGCCGATGTCGATGTTGTTGGCTTATCGCCCGTCACCAACGTATCTCTGTAGACGCGTCTGACGAAGCTCTAATTTTGCGTTCGAGAACTTTTGCCGGGCATGTCTTCACAAGATACATTCCGGTGCGTTCGTCAATTCGTTTGTAACGTATTACTTGATGACTTCCGTTCCTGGGAACGCAGCATTCCATCCGAACCAGAATGCTCGGTGGGCGGGAATTCGGGCCAATGATTTGCCAGCGGAACGTGATGGTGAATCTGCGGACTGGAAATCTACAGACTGGGATTCTTGATAAAGAGCGTCCTCGGTCACTTTCCATCGAGACTGATCGGCGGTCAAGACCTCCGCGATTGTTGTGGACGTCTGGTCATCAAATTCTTCAAAGGTCAAGTCGCCACTGTTGTAAACTCGGTTTGCACCCGATTCGTCCGTCAGGACAACGAAACGATTCGTTCCAATCTTGTCATGATAGATTCGATTCCGACGTAAGAAGTCAGCTGCGATCACTTTTGGTTCTTCATCGCCGATGCGGACAACCAGGACTTCGTCCTTGTTCTTTAGCCTGGTGTCGATCTTTGGAACCGTGAACATTAGCTCGTCGGTTGCGAAATAGGATTTGTACGCGACGCCTTCGCCGTAATCGCGGCGATAGCCAGTTCGCAGCGACAGAACGTCGGTATCGGGATGCTGAGATTTCCAGGCACCCCAAGTCGTTGTAACGACGTACAACGGTTCCAGTTCGATATTTTTTCCGACAAGCGGTCCGACAACGGGGCTGCCGCGGAGAGTTGACCACATGGACTTTGTTTCGTGGTCGTACATCAACTTGTTGCTCCGATACAAGAATCCGCTGGTGCCGAGTTCATAATGCCGTCCATCAAACTGGGTGTCGTAAACAATCATGGATCCGCAAAGTGTGCAATACACACCGTTGATGGATCGGCCGCCCACGACATCCTTGACCATTTCATGCCAAGCCAAAATCCGCTTGGGATACGCACGTGACTGTCCGCCAAATTCGACTCCAAACACCACGTCGGAATCCGCTAAGTAGTCGGCTTCGCTAGCAGCGATCGTTTCTGGATTCTTTAACGGTGGAATTCCGTCACGAAGGACACCGCCCCAACGGATTTCATCAAGACGAATTTCCGTGGCGTAATCGTCAGAAAAGTACTCTGCAAACCGAGGGTCGATCCTGGCATAGATTCTTTGTTTAAAACTGGCATAGTTTGGATTCGGTTGGACGTCGACGTTCCACAACCACCGATACCATTGGTCAAAATCGTTCCCAAAGGATTGCCCGGTCAGTTGACTCAATACAGCAAGAATCGCACGTCGCGTCCCAGGGTTTCTTGTGAAGCGAGCCGATTCGATCAACATCCCACTATCGCCATCGTTCCAATTGCGACGAATTGCATCGATCGCTTCAAGACGCTTGGCTGGGTTGTCGCTATTTAGATTGATGAAAGGCGCAAGCGGCGTCCTAGTGGCTGTTTGACCTTGGCAGTCGACCGCCACAACCATCGCGAACAACATGGCAACGAGAATGGTTTTTTGCATGGGATTGATCCTGGTCGTTGGCGTGGGCTGTTTGTGACTGGGTCACTTGATTGTTTGGTTACACCGTTCCCTAGGGAGCAGGCAACCGAGCATCGGTGGGCGAATGCTTTTGTGGACCGCGTGTAGGTAACGTTGTAAGCCGTTTGTTTTGTGGTGGGATTGCCGGATGTCGCTTTGGCTCCATTCGGCCTACTTTTCTACTTTTCGATGGCAAGAGCCGATTGGGCTAGCGCCCAAACGGCTTGCGTTGCGGTCAAATTCTCTTAGATGCTGTAGAACAATGCGTCGGCCAGTTCATCTAGGCTTTGATCGACGTTCTTGTCTTCTTTGGTTTCGATTGCGTTCGCCTTTGCCGATGAGGATGGCTGGTCGAACAACGATGTGCTGAGGTACTTTTCGCCGCGATCGGGAAGCAATGCAACGATCACGCCTCGATCAATCGAGTGCGCGACTTTCACCGCGGCGCTGATTGCCGCACCGCTGGACATGCCAACCAGTAACCCTTCGCGTTCGGCTAGGAGTCGCGTGTGATCGTAGGCGTCGTCAGCCATTGCCATGATCTTTTGATCGAGCAACGATTCGTCATACAATGCGGGCGGGTTGTGTTCGTTCATATTCCGCAACCCTTGAATGGCTTGACCCAATACTGGTTCAATCCCGATCACTTTCGCACCAGCAGCTTCCCGTAATCGTCCGCCCGCACCCCGCAGTGTGCCGAACGTACCGATGCCTGCGATGAAGTGCGTAATGTCGGGCACTTGAGTCAGGATTTCTTCTGCTGTGGTTTGATGGTGTGCCAAGGGATTGTCCAGGCTACTGTGTTGCCGCGCGGCCCAGTACTTGTTTGGATTTTCGGCGAGCATTTGGTTGGCGACTTCGATCGCTCCGCCGGTTCCTTTGGTTGGATCGGTTTCGACCAAGGTTGCCCCAAAGGCTCGCAACACTTTCTTTCGCTCTTCACTCATCGCCGCTGACATGGTCAGAACGACTTCATAGCCTTTCGCCGCGCCGACCATCGCCAACGCAATCCCCGTGTTTCCGCTGGTGGATTCCAGGATGATTTTGTCGTGCGTCAAGGCTCCTGATTTTTCACCTTGTTCGATTAACGACAAAGCGATGCGATCTTTCACACTGCCACTGGGGTTGGATCCTTCTAGTTTCGCGAAAATGCGTACATTAGCGTTGTCATGCAGCGAAGTGATCTCAACCATCGGCGTGTTGCCGATCAATTGCAGCACCGAAGAACGCGGCGGGTTCGCCGGCCGAACTTGAAGCTTTGCAGCAGGCTGATTTACCGGAGAGGCCTGCGTGCGTTCTGTTGACGGTACCGTTTCTTGTGCGTCTTGGCTTTTCTTTCCCGTGATGACGCTGCCGGCTGGAACATCGTGGCAGATAAAGGCGTATGCCCCAACGACGCTGCCTTCGCCAATCAGAACATCGCCACCGACGAACGCATTGGTGTAAAGGCTAACGTTGGCACCAATCGTTGGGTGGCGTTTCTTTAATTCACCCGAATTGTCGTCCGTGGTCTTGGAGGGTTTTGATTTGGTTCCCAGAACAACACCGTTGTAGAGGCTAACATTTTCGTGCAGCACCGCAGTACACCCGATTGCGATGCCGGTGCCATGGTCGATGAACAGACCGGGTGCGATTGATGCACCAGGATGAATGTCAACGCCGGTTCGCGAGTGCGCGAATCCGCTGATCGCGCGAGGCACGATCGGAACACCAAGTTGCTTTAGTGAATGTGCGACGCGATATGCGACCGTTGCCCAAAATCCGTTGCTCGCGTAGAAGACTTCTTCGACGTTGGACAATGCTGGATCCTGGATCGCGTATCGATCAAAGTCCGCTCGGCAAGCTTCCACAATTTCGCAGAACTGTTTCGTTTCAAATTCATGAACGATGGCATCGACGTCTAATCCGTAACGGGCGGGCAATGCATCAAGCAGATTTCGCAACGACATCGATACATCATCAACAACCTTTGCACTACGTGGTTCCTGACCGCACTGTGATTCGAGCCGTTGAATGATTGAATCAACCGTGTCGATTGCAAATTCGTGAATGGCTCGATTGGTGTCAGTAAACGGTTGGCGAATTGAGACGGTCATGGCAAGCGTCCTTGGTGGGAAGGTGAAACGAATCGATTTGCGATCGCGGCGGCACGACACTGAACGGTGACGGGCGACCGACAAAGTTAGACGCATTGATTCCGCGCATGATTACGGAAAAATCTGAACGAATCGCTGTCTTTCAATGCAATGGCGGACCCCAAAGCCGATTGTTCATTTGGGCTTGCAGCGATCAGTTTGTTCTTTATGAAGCGTCGATTAAGAAACGCTTCCAAATTCAATTCAGCCGGGCGTGGTTCATCACGCTGACTTCGCAAATGAACATCGGCTGACTGCAACCCAACCAGTCCGCAGAAATCGGAACCGAT
>CAYVAN010000166.1:0-10250 GCA_964449225.1 uncultured Rhodopirellula sp. | reverse complement strand
TTCGGTTTCCCTGCAATCGCCGAAGCTCTACGCGAGCTTCGCTACGGCGATACGGACTTAAGCTTGAAAAACTGATTTGCCCTGGGCAGTGTCACGGAGAGATTGCCGAATGCGTTGAACTTTAAGATCTGCTTGTTAAGCAGATGCAATTTTGTAAGACCTAATTGTTACTTGCGGAACCGAGTCTTTCGATCGCAACCACGGCAAGCATGGCCGCGATTGCCAATCCGCCCAGCATCCAAAGATTTCCATTCCAATTCGCGTGCGAGACAAACTGCATGACTCGTAATTTCAATTCCTGATCGGCCGTTTCAAGCGTTGGAACTTGCAGCGGCCATAGCTTCCCAATGCTGCCAATCATTAATCCCATCAACGTTGCCATCGTTATGTTGTGATGGTGTTCCAACATCCATTTCAACAATCGAGAAAAAGCCAACAGACCGACGATACAGCCACAGCCGAACACAGCAATCTGGGTCAACGATTCGCCAGTGATGTTTCCACGCGCGGCGTCCTTGATCAAACCCGTGACTGAATGATAAACGCCGAATAGCAGCAACACGAATGCACCACTTATCCCAGGCAAGATCATCGCGCAAATGGCAATCGTCGCAGCGAAAAACAGATAAGGCAGACTCGTGTTGCCTTGAGCCATTGGCATCACGGTGATTGCGATCGCTGTGATGATCCCGATGAACAACGCAACGAAGGTTCCAATCGACCAGCGGTTGATGTACCCGAGCACGACCCAGACGCTAGCCACCATCAGGCCCAAGAAAACCGATAACGTTTCTGGCATGTAAACGTCAAGGAGATAGTGCATCACGCCGGAAAGTGTCGCCACACCGATTCCGATCCCAAGCCCAAGTGCGATTAGAAATCGACCATCAACATGCTTGAACGCCTGCGTCCATTTACGAGACATTACCAAACCCGCAAAGGTTGGATCAACGTGGCTGATTGCCGAAACCAATTGGTGATAATGTCCCAAAATTAGAGCCACCGTTCCGCCGCTTACCCCGGGCACCGTGTCAGCCGCCCCCATGCAGAAACCACGAACCAGGTTTTTTGCGTCGCCGACAAGACCACCTTTCATCATATCCGTATTCGTGACCGCATCACCGTCGGTGGTGTTATCACTAGTCGTTACATCTGATTTCATCGTGCTAACGATTACCTTTCACTGATTCGTTCTTTACAACGACCGCTTTTGCAGGCGTTGGGTTTCCAGGACATTGAGTTCGATCATACTGTCAATCGCATCAGATCAATGTTTAACTTGGCTCGACTCCTCAAAAATTTACCATGCAAGTCCTCCAAATCATTCTCCTTGCCATTGTGCAAGGAATCGCCGAGTTCCTTCCCATCAGCTCGTCCGGGCATTTGGTGATCCTGGGGGCGTTGATGGGAAACCTGACCGAATCGCCGACGCTTGAAGTGATCCTGCACGCTGGAACCCTGGGTTCGATACTCGTTGTATTTTGGCGAAGAATTTTGAACCTGTTATCCAGCGACCGCCGGGTCATTCCATTGTTAATCATTGGAACCATTCCAGCCGTCATCGTCGGATTAACCATCAAGACACAATTCGAATCGATCCTGCGAAACCCGATACTGGCAGGCGCGATGTTGTTGGTGACCGCCACGATGATGTTAATCTTGGGCAAGCTAAAACCGCGCGACGGCGAATATCAGTCGCTCAGTTATATCGGCGCTCTGATCATCGGAACCTTTCAAGCCGTCGCCATTCTGCCAGGAATCAGCCGCAGCGGTTCCACGATCCTGGGTGGCAGGCTACTGGGTCTGAAAAATGAAGATTCGGTTACTTTCTCGTTCTTGCTAGCACTTCCAGCCATCTGCGGAGCCACGATCCTTACAATGAAGGACGTTGTCGAGCAGTTCAACGACGGACAAACACTTGAATACTCCATCACTCACCTGTTGATGGGAGCGACAATTTCGTTTTTGGTTGGAATTGCTGCACTGAAATGGCTCATTCGTTGGAGTGAATCAAATCGATTGCATTGGTTTGCATGGGGGTGCTATCCAGCTGGCCTGGGAGTGCTCATTGCGGCGTTTTTCGGGGTCTTTGGCGATCTAACATCATAATCCCATTATTTTTTTTGAAAAACACGTCACCACGGCTGGCCTTTCAAATGGACGTTCGTTTAGTCTGTGATATAATCGATAGCGCAGAGACGGTTGTCAGTTGCCCACCTATTTGTCCCAAAACAAATACCCCGGTCATTCTTGAAAGAAGATGTAATGTCGAATGAACTTACAGATCGCCAGCAAAACGTCTACGACATGCTCCGCGATCTCATTGTCAAACGCGGCTACGGGCCAACGGTCCGTGAAATTGGTGAACATTTCGGAATCAAGAGCCCTAATGGCGTGATGTGTCACCTCCGTGCGTTGGAGCGAAAAGGCTTGATCACGCGCAGCCCTAACAAGTCGCGTGCGATCGAGCTGACTCACGCGGCTGACCGAAACGGTCACGCGATGCCGATGGCAGGAATCGTTGCCGCGGGTCCAACGACCTTGGCCTTGGAACAAAATGATCGAGTTGATTTTAGCGAGATGCTTTTTAAAGATGACCGATTCATCTTGCAGGTCTCTGGCGATTCGATGATCGAAGCTCACATCGCCGACGGCGACTACGTTGTCATTCAAAAAGCAGACAGTGCCGAAACGGGCCAGATGGTTGTCGCCCAAACCAGCGAAGGTGAAGCGACTTTGAAATACTGGTATCCCGAAGGCCACCGCATTCGCTTGCAGCCAGCCAACGCGTCGATGGATCCGATTTACGTACAGGATGCGAAAGTCATCGGCGTTGCCGTTGGCGTTGTGCGTTCGGGAATTTAAGTTTTCATCGCTGGTGGATGAAATTCATTTTCACGATCGGTATCTCGACAAAACCTGTCGAGAAAAGGTTTATGGGGATAGCGCGCTTCGCTGGACCTATGGAACGTTAGCCGGTCGCGTATCGCTTAACACAGTTGTCAAACGCACCTGGTTTTCACACTGGTACGGTTGGCGGATGGACCAAGCCAATTCACGTGCAAAAATTCCTCCCTTCGTTGAAGAATACAATCTTGATCCCAACGAATTTGCCGAAGATTTGGATCAGTTTCAAAGCTTCAACGAGTTCTTTTTTCGCAAGCTAAAGCCAGATGCTAGGCCGATCGATCCCGATCCAGGCTCCGCAGTCTTTCCGGCGGACGGACGCCACCTGTGTGTCCCCAATCTTTCGCAGTGTGAGGGTCTGTTTGTCAAAGGGCAGATGTTCGACCTGGCAAAACTGCTGCAAGACAACGCGTTGACGAAAAGATTTCGTAATGGCAGCCTGCTGCTATCGCGTTTGTGCCCCGTCGATTACCACCGGTTTCATTTTCCGGTCGCTGGCACCCCTGGGCCTACGCGGTTAATTAACGGCCCGTTGTTTTCCGTCAATCCGATTGCACTTCGTCAGAACATACAGATTTTCACTGAGAACAAACGCTGTGTGACTCAACTGGAAACCCAATCATTCGGCTGCGTGTTGGTGATGGAAATTGGTGCAACGTGCGTTGGTGGTATCTGCCAAACTTATCAGCCAAACTCGCTAGTTTCCAAAGGCCAGGAAAAAGGATATTTTCGATTCGGTGGTTCGTCCACCATCATGATTTTTGAACCTGGAAAAATCCAATTTGATGATGATTTGATCAAGCAATCCAGCATGCAGCGAGAACTCTACGCCAAGATTGGCGACCACATGGGACACTCATGAAGCCGAACGCAGCACCCGTGTCGATCGACTTACATTTCTTACCGGTTGAAACCCGTGTTCCCTTCAAATTTGGTCGCGAAGTTCTGACGAACGTAACTTGCGCCCGAGTCCGCATACAGGTTACCGACCACGCCGGGGGAACAGCCGAAGGCTGGGGTGAAACGCCGTTGAATGTGCAATGGGCATGGCCAAGTGATCTGAGCTACGCCGACCGCAATGAAGCAATGTTGGATTTTTGCCAATTGCTCTCCAATGCGTGGTCCGAATCCGTCCCGCCAGGTCACGCAATCGAAGTCGGGCATCAGTTTTTAGAATGTCGATTACCGTCACTACTGTCTCGCTTTAACGAAACCCGATCAGCCGAAGCGATGCCATGGTTGGCCGCATTGGTTTGCTGTTCACCTTTTGATCTGGCGCTGCACGATGCTTACGCCAATTTGATTGGCTTGCCAGTTTTCGACACCTTCACGCCGGAACTGATGGAACACGATTTAGCGCATTACCTGCAACCTGCTTCCGGTACTGACGTTTCTTTCGCCGGAAAGTTCCCTTGCGACTTCCTTGTTCCTCGCAACGACGAATTGCTGGCCTGTCATTTGGTCGGCGGAAAAGACTAGCTGGACGATACAGCACGACCCGGTAACGAACCTGACCACGGCTATCCGGTCACCTTGCAGCAATGGATCAAACGCGACGGGCTAAAATTCTTAAAGATCAAGTTATGCGGTAACGATTCGGCGTGGGACATCGATCGCATTGTTCGAGTTGGCAAGATTGCTGCCGCGCAAGACGTGACCTGGCTGACCTGTGATTTCAATTGCACAGTAACGCAGCCCGAATACGTCAATGACATTCTTGACCTGCTCCGTGACAAACACCCGCGTCTCTATCAGATGATTTTGTATGTTGAACAACCTTTCCCATACGACTTAGAAAAACATCGGATCGACGTTCACAGCACAGCGTCCCGGAAACCGCTTTTCATGGACGAAAGTGCTCATGACTGGAAGATGCTTCGATTGGGTCGAGAACTTGGATGGAACGGGGTCGCACTGAAGACCTGCAAGACGTTAACAGGTGCCATCATGAGCCTTTGCTGGGCAAGGGCACACGGGATGTCATTGATGGTCCAAGATTTAACCAACCCGATGCTGGCTCAAATCCCCCACGCGCTCTTAGCCAGCCACGCCGGGACGATCATGGGAATTGAAACCAATGGGATGCAATTCTACCCCGATGCATCTTTGCCCGAAGAAAAAGTTCATCCTGGACTCTACCGACGCCGCAACGGAAAAATCGATCTATCAACGATCCAAGGAAGCGGTTTCGGATACCGAATCGATGAGATCCAGCGACCGATCGGACCGGTTTAGAGAGGCCTAACAAGGGTAGCGGAACTAGCCAAGCGTTTAGGCAACCGCACACGCCTCAGGAATCTCCGAACGCCTTGGCGACATTCGCTACGTCGCGCGAACCGCCCACAAACCTCTATGCCGTTCGGGCGCGTGTGCGACTTCGACGTGACGCGTCGTCTTGTGATCGAATTTCTGGTTGCGGTGGCTGGCTCGAAATGAGCATGTTTTTCTCTCGCAAGAACTTGCGAACTGTACTGAGTAAATCGTCGCGGTATCTTTCCACGTTCTGCCCTTCCTCGATCCAAGCACGCACCTCGATTCGTTGCGAACGCTGACCGATGCAAACCAAAGTTGCCTGCGGTGCGGGACTCAAAAGCACGTCGGGCTGTTCGATGACCAATTCTTGAAGCGTTCGACAGATATCCGCCGATCGTTCATCACGCTTAACGGCCACCTCGATCGGAATCACGCTTAACCGCCCAGCTCCCATCCAATTGACAACGTGTTCGCTTACAAAATTCTTGTTAGGCACAACCACCTCGCGACCTTCATCATCTGACAATACCGTCGTTCGAAGCTTCTGGAATGAAACACGACCGGTCACTTTACCGACGGTGATCAAGTCACCCAGTTTTGCCGGCTTCTCGAAAAGAACAATCAATCCGCCAAACAGGTTTCGGACCATGTCCTGCAATCCAAAGCCCAACCCAATCGTCAACCCAACCGCTAACCACTGAATGGTTTGCCAGCGAACACCGATCAAACTGCAAGCAATCAAGCAGCCTATTCCAAACAGCAAGCACCTGCCCAGAACTAACGAGAAATGCTCCATCGCTTCGTCAAACGAAACGTGCTGCAGAACAAGAGCGTCGAAGAGGGCGGGCAGTAACTTCGCGAGCTGAAATGCAACGAATAGCGTTGCGGCCGCCATCAACAGATGCAGCACGTGGATATCGGTCGTCTCCATGCGAGTCGCTGCTAGCGATGAACTGCTGGAATCCAATGCCGCCACGGCGACTTCGTTTTGCACCGTCCAAACGACTGGATTTCCCATGCGAACGTTCGGAAAAACATCGACCCACAACCAACCCAAGCACACAAATGCGGCCAACAACAAAACACACTGACAAAGGAATGCCAGATGGTGCTTTAGTTCCAAGAAATGTTCGCCCAACGTTCCCGTGACTGATTCATTGTCGACCGGAATCTCGCCGTATTCATCGAACTGACGCGGCGGCGGTGTTGCACCGGTCAAGCGTTGCCATCCGTGCGCACAAACGATCTTGATTGCCGACCATAACGTGGCTGCCACCAAGACAGACGTCATGGTCACAATCGCACGTTCGATAATTTCATTTGCGGTGAACCCATACCCCATCAATGACAAGACAATCATCGCCGCCGGGAAAGCAATGCATGCTAAGTAAATTAAGAAGCGCAGTCGGTGAATGACCTTGCCGCCGTACTTTGCGATCAAGGGTTCAAAGAACCCTCCCTTGGGCTTAAGCAACAGATGTGCTGTCCAGGCAAGCAACAACATTGCCAGAATGAAAACAAGTCTAGCCAACGAACCTCGCCAAATTCCGTGATCGACGGCACCCATAACCTTGACGGTGTACGCAGCAACCACCAGGCCCAAACCAATCACCGATAGAAAACGAAGTGCATTGGATCGTCGTGGCAAATCGATTTCGACATGCTTATCCAAGTAACCAAAATTACGCAGTAATTGGCGAGGAACTTCGATGGCAAACGCAACTAAGCTGGCTGCATAAAAACCGCTGGATGCGTCCAGTGTTGCTTCGGAAACGATTCCCGAACCCAACCATCGTGCGACGACGTACAAGATCGCTGGAAATGCAGACGCGACCAAAATTGTTAAGAAGCCAGCTGCAACCTTACGCCATTTCGCAGCGGCATCCCGCATTCGTTTACGATTGCCAATCCCAACCAGCCAAGTCTTCGCACGCCACCGAACAACCAGAATCAGAATCAAACAAATCAATAGCGTCAAACTACCGAACGCACTCGAATCGATCTTTCGTTGGAGCGTCGGACCAAAGTCTTCGCTACGACGAAAATCGAACAGAGCGGCAAACCCGCCGCCGATCTTCCGAACGTCAGCAACGCTGGCCGGTTCATCGCTGCGGATCCACATCACATGTCGATCGATCAGCTTGCGATAGTCATCGGTCAACTGATTCGATGCGGTCGTCGTCGTGTCTAGCTCGCCAAGTTTTTCGCGATAGTCGCGGTATCCTTGATTAAGTGCCTGAAGCCATTGTCCACGACGAACCAGCAAGTCATGGACCTGCGACGTGAGATGATTGTTTTGACGGTTCATGGAATCTAAATTCGCTTCAGCCAAAATCTGTGCCGACTGCAACACCGCATCGGATCCGTCGTAACGGACCATCTCCAATTCCAATTGCTGCTGTCTTGATCGCTTAAGCTCTTCGTCGGCAAACAGAATCTCAGAATCAATGACCTTCCAACGATTCAACTGCTCTCGTTTTTGTTGAAGCAGCAAGCCGACGGTGGGAGTCAAACCGTAGTGCGATAGTTTTGCGCTCGCGTCCTCGAAGTCTTGGGTCGTCGCAAAGAGCTGCGAGTTAGCGTCATACACTCTGGCGGATAATTCGTTGTAGGATTCTGCTAACCCGATCCATTGGTCGGCAAACGTTGCATTTTCAATACAGACCTGTGCGACGACCGGAACCGACGATTCTGCTCTTAGCCGGAGCTGCCTGGATGCCTGCAAGGCCTGTTCAATGACTTCGATGCGGTAAGGCGAAAGACGTTGTTCAAAGGGGATGGCTTGCGTGTTGGTTTGCTGAGTATTCGCGTTTTGGGAAAACGGATTTTCCGTAGGATAACGCGTTCGAGAATCGTAAAGCTTGGTGCTGGCCAATTGTGTTTCACCATCGACGGGAGCGAATGACGAATTCCGTGACGGTCGCACGATTGGCATCGATCGGCGGTTCGATTGAGCAACCGAGATTGGCTTTGAATGGATTTGCGACGGAATCGAAAGAGTCGCCCGCGGCTGCGACACAATCGAATGAGAATTTGCTGGGAGGGAATTAACGGGGTAGGAATTCGTTGGATACGAAGTGGTGGTGGAAGAGTTGATTCCGTGGTGGATGATTGGATGAGCCCCGGTGGACTGATCAATCACTCGCTCCGAAATGATTTGCCCAGGATGAATCGGCTGTGGGTAACCAGCCTGGGGCCTTACGGGGTAAACATTCGTCGGATGAATGTTCGGATAGACGATACTCTGTGCTAAGCCAGCTTGCCCGATTAGCAAGAAAAGCAATGTAGCTAGCGAAAACAGTAGCGACCGACGCTTCAGCTTTGCAAGCTTCGTGCTCGATCGACCAATGAAGTACGTGAATGAGGTCATCGTGACCGCTTTGCCTGTTAGGGAGCTATGAATAATCCTTTGATGTGGTGATAGGAAATTTCGGAAACAAATTCCAGCCCGATCGTGTTTCACGCAGCCCGGCCGCCAGATGGAACTTGGTTGAAAGCTCTGCGTTCGCGTTCTAGACTCCCAACTCAATTCGATCTCTGTTTCGCCTTCTGCCTTTTGCCTACCCACGACTGTATTCAATGCCGTCAACTTATGAATCCAACGACATCGGGCAAGCATCAGGCGGCGATGGCGGCGAGTATCCGTCGCGATGGCTAGCGTTAATCAGTTTGATGTTGGCGGGCGAGGCGATCTTTGGACTGCCGTTTCATGTGTCGCGATACTTTAGGCCAGCGTTTGTTGACGTCTTCAGTGTGACGCAAACGCAACTTGGCTTGATGGGTTCGTTGTATGGTGGCATTGCAACGGTTTGCTATTTGCTGGGCGGTCGATTGGCGGACCGATTTCCAGCTCGCGGGCTGCTCTGTTTTTCGTTGGTGATTACGGGACTCTCTGGCCTCTACATGTTGACGATTCCGTCTTCGACCGGGCTGTTTTGCTTGTACGGATTTTGGGGCGTTTCGACGATCCTTCCGTTCTGGTCCGCATTGATCCGAGCGACGCGGGATTGGGGCGGTGCCCAACAACAGGGTCGTGCTTTTGGGATGCTTGATGCGGGACGTGGATTACTGGCGGCCGTGTTGGCCACCTTCGCATTGGCATTGTTTAGTTGGGGTTTGCCGTCATCGACCGTCGAGATTTCGATCGATGAAAAAACGCGAGCGATTCAGTTTTCGATCATGACGTACATCGTCGCGTGTTTTTTTGCCGCGCTGATGGTGCTGATCTCTTTGCCCAAGGCAACTGAAGGCTCAACCAACGGGATCGATGGTTCTGCCGATGCAACGACATCGGATTCGCATTGGCTTTCAGTTCTGCGGATGCCAGCGGTTTGGTTGCAGGCAATCGTGATCATCGGCGCTTACTGTACGTTCAAGGGCATTGATTACTATTCGCAATATGCCAAAGACATTTGGGGATGGTCCGACGTGGAAGCTTCTACACTTAGCACGCTAAGCACATGGGTGCGGCCGATTGCAACGGTCGCCGCTGGATTGATCGCCGATCGCTTTCGACCTTCTCGCACGGTGATCGCAGCTTTTGTGCTGGTTGCAATCGCGTCAATGTCGATGTGCTTTTTGAAGCCGACTTTATCCGGGGATTCACTTGGCGTAATCGGGGAAGGTGTTGGCGGCTCTCCTCTGTGGCTGCTGTGGGCAACGATCATGGTGGGCTGCGTAGGAATCTTTGCACTTCGCGGGATTTACTTTGCGCTGCTGGAAGAATCACAAGTTCCATTGCAGGTGACAGGCACCGCCGTTGGTGTCGTGTCATTCATTGGTTATACGCCAGAGATTTTCATGCCGGTTCTTGGCGGAGTATTGATTGATCGTTGGGATGGTGGAATCACTGGATATCAGGTGTTTTTTGGAATTTTGGTCGTCGCGTGTTTGGTCGGACTAGCGGCCGCTTGCTGCCTACGTTTGTTACCCAAAAGGCCGTCTTCCACTCTTTGAACCATCTCGGCTGCCACAGAGGGCAAATCCGTTTTTCAAGCTGGCAACGTCGCTAGGCTAACCGCGCCCATAGCGCGTTAGGTGGGTAGAACCGCGTTAGGCACGGAGAGCCCCGCGACAAATGGGGACTCTGC
>CAYVAN010000165.1:1708-10262 GCA_964449225.1 uncultured Rhodopirellula sp. | reverse complement strand
GGGTCATACTGCTTTCCCTTGACTCGCACCGCGTAGATGATTTCGCCGCTTCGTTGGTCCGTGACTTTGACGACTGGATTTTCATCGCCGAGAAACGTCAAACGCGGAAGCGTCGCCATGGGCTGCCGTGCGTAGTTGTCGAATTGGGAAATGGTGATGGGCCAACCAGGGTACTGTCTTGCATCGGTGGCAGTGACGTCGATGTAACGAGGCCAGCATTCAAAGGTGATCGTTCGATCAGATTTGTTGAACCGAATGATGCCGTGACCGGCGGCATTATGATTTGCAGTCGTTGGATTTGCGTAAGCTTTCATGGTTAACTTGTTGCCAAATCCGTCATAGCTGCGACCGGTGTAGCGTAGCGGGCTATCAGGGTCATGCTGACCGGGCTTTTCAAGCGGAGCCCACCATCGCGCGTAATAATTGATGATGGAGGGAACACAAAAAGAATAGCCTGCGTCTTCCCAAGCATTGACGCCGTGGTGAATGACGGTTGCAAGGTGCTGATCGCCAGCGATGTGAACAGCAAATCCGCGTCGCATTTCTTTCAGTGCTTTCTTGCGTCCAGTTTGCGGCCAACCGTTGGAGTCCATGTCGGCTAGTAACCGGCCGTCATGCTTGCCGCTCAGATGGGCTCCGCCGCCAAAGATGGTCTGCGATAATACGCACTTCATTTCGGTGCCTTCCCAATCGCTGGCCCAGGTTCGCAAAAAATGCAATTGCCGGTCTCCCAGCAATTTCGCTTCTGGAACGTCAACTGAGTCACGATCGTAATTGGGATCGTTGATATGATCTGGACGAGCACCCTGTTGCGGGACCAAGCCAGCAGGCCCCGTTTTGAATTTGCGATCTTCGATGATGGCAAAGTCGATACCGCCGATATTCAAGTCGGTGTAGTAAACTCCGATGCCTTGTTCGATTGGCATTGGATCAAAGGGGTCGGGTAGATTGCTGGTTTGAGCTCGTTCAACTTGCTTGACATAGTCTGCTGATTTTAGATACCCGCCATCGCCACCGCCGTTGATGTAGCTTTTCTTACCGCCTTCGCCCCACAAGTTGCCCTGCCCGACATCGTGGTCGTCAGGAATGCAAATCGTGGGTCGGTGCCTGATAATGTCACGGAACTGGCGACCAAATAGAAGCCAAGCGGCGTAGTGTCGGTTGTGGTCGTAACTTTGGTCGCCCGAAAAGAAAAGCAAGTCAGGGTCTTGAGCATTGACGTTGCGAACGATGTCTGCGCGGTCTCCGCGGTCACGATTGGAATTGCCAGTGAACGCGGCAACGACCACCTGGTCCTTGTTAACGGGGTCACGGCGGATTGTTCCCAGGAACTCTGATCCACCGGGGTGAGTGACGCGGTAGGCGTAGGTCTTGGTCGTGTCCCAGTCGTCCGCCCGGAAAACGGCAAGGTGGTGCTTGTCGACGTTTGCACTTGCAACTTTGGTCCAAGGTGACTGCTCGGATTCTTCGGGGCGAACCTCCAGCGTGACCTCGCGAGACTCGTTTGCTTTTAAGGGATAAAGGTGTGCAGAGAGCTTGAGTGTCTTTCCATGCACGGTGTAAAGTGCAAAACAAATGACTTGGTCTCGCGGTACATCGGGAATCACCAGCGGTTTACCATCGTATTTGATTTTCACGGGTTCCGGTTCACCATCAGCCAAAGCGGGTAGTGAATGGAACGCGGCGCAACACATCAAAACGGCTAGCTGCCGAAAGACGGAAAGTGATTTCATCAATGTATTCTCTTGGTGGGGACTTCAGGAAAGCAACATCGTCGGACCGAATTCTAACGAGCAGAGTAGGTCGATGCAGTATTAGGGTGCCAAGTTCCCCCAGGCAAATTAGAGAAATGCACGACACTAACGCAGGAACTTTCACGCCAAACCGATTGTCGGTAACGGTCCGGCGATCAAAAGCGGCAATTGTTTGAGTGAAAAGCACACTAGCTTCCATGCCTTTTCCCGCAGGGTAAATCACTTTTTCACTTTGGAGTATTCACCAACGTCACTCGGCGCTCCGGGCCGACAGCGCTGTCGGCTCGGAGAGCCGAGCGACATTGCCCAGCTTGAAAAACTGATTTGCCCTGGCCTTTCCCCGCAGCTTACTGTTTTTGAATCCTTCCAGGATCACTCAGCAATTGTGGCTTGATCAGCTTGACGGTCTGCGGCATCCTCGTTTGCTTCGTTTTCCTTCTCAGCTTTTGGCTGACCCTCTTCCGCTTGGGTCAACGTTGGATCTTCCAAGGAAGCGATTTCAATCTCCAGCTTTATTTTCTCGCCGCGTCTGAGTACGACGACTTCTTGAAACGATCCAATGGGACTGCGTTCGACGATCCGTTGCAGATTGCTTGGCTTGGTCACGCGTTCGCCTGCAAATTCAGTAATAACATCTAGCGGTTCAATGCCCGCGCGTTGAGCAGCGGAGTTTTCAATCACCTGATAAGCCAGGATGCCGATGCCGGCTGGCAACTTGAACTGTCTTGCAATTCGCGGTTTCAGCTCAGCCATGATGACTCCAATCGCTGCTCGCCGAACCTTTCCGTGTGCTGCCAGTTCTTGCGCAATCCACTTTGCCTGATTGATTGGGATGGCAAATCCGATGCCTTGGTAGCCACCGTTGCGAGTTGCGATTGCAGTATTAATTGCGACGACATCACCGTCCAAATTGATCAATGGGCCACCGGAGTTGCCTGGATTGATTGCTGCGTCGGTTTGGATCAGTCGCCCGCGGCGGATGCGACCGAGCGTGCGATCCTTTGCACTAATGATGCCCGCGCTAACAGTGGCATCGAGTCGGAAAGGGCTGCCGATCGCTAAGACCCAGTCACCAATTTCGATTAAATCTGAATTGGCAATGTCCGCATCGACCATACGAACGCCCGCCAACCACTCTTCTTGTGGAATGGTGATCTTCAGTGTCGCAACGTCGGATGCCGGATCGCCGTGAACTTCGGTTGCTTCGATCTCGGTTTCGTCTGACAATTGAACAACGACTCGTTTCGCACCTGCGATGACATGATTGTTGGTGATCACCATTCCAGTTTTGGAAACGATGACCCCGCTGCCCAATCCGGTTAGTTGCTTCGCGTCTTGTGAATCCTTGCTTGCTTTGTCGGTATCGCGATCTTCAATGTTGTCGTTTGGATTGGCTTCGTCTTTTTCGCCCGGTGAATCATTACCCGATGAATCATTACCCGGTGAACCACTCCCTGATGGATCGTCGCGTTGAGCGGCTTGATTTGGTTTCGCACCTGCGACGGGCTGGCCGTAAGACAGGATCGTGACAACGGACGGTGTTGCCTTGCGGGCGGCCAGTCGAAAGGCTCTTGAAAGCGCTCGCGGTCCGGCTTGGACTTCCAGCGGAACAGCAGCGGGCGTTTCGTCCGCCGAGGTCAAGTTGTTTGTGGGGATGATAAACCCGATGAAACACAAAAGTGTGAACAGAGAGCCGACAGACAATGTGTAACGCTTCAAAGCGAAAAACTGATTTGTCCTGACTTGATGTATGCGTTCGTGGAGATTCATGATGTTGGCTCTTATGATCAAGAGATCTAATGTTGATGCGAGTCAGAGGGAAACGCTTGGCGACACTGATTTACCGTAATCGTTACCATAAGGTCGGTCCATGGGAATGGGCTCTATCCCAGGGCAAATCAGTTTTTCACTTTGGAGTGTTCGCCATTGTCGCTCGGCTCTGCGAGCCGACAACGCTGTCGGCTTGCAGACCCGAGAGACAATCCCCAGCCTGAAAAACTGATTTGCGCCAGCTCTATTCGTCAACCTTCAGCGAAGTCAAACGCCATCATGCTTGCATCCACAGTCATTGCCAAGAAACGCGACGGAAGCGAGCTGGCCGACGAAGAAATTGCGTTCATGATTGATGGTTTTTGCAGCGGTAAAGTCGCGGATTACCAAATGTCCGCTCTAGCGATGGCAATTTGCCTGCGAGGAATGACAACACGCGAGACAACAACCCTGACCCAAGCAATGCTAGGCAGCGGTGATCGCCTGGCAAGAATTGCCGATCGGAATATCAATTCTGACAACGGTCGACGGATTCGCATTGATAAGCACAGCACAGGTGGGTTGGGGGATAAAGTTTCGTTGATTCTGGCACCGCTGCTGGCTACCTGTGGTGTTGACGTGCCAATGATCAGCGGTCGTGGACTTGGGCTAACCGGTGGAACGCTCGATAAGCTGGAATCGATCGAAGGATTTCGGGTCGATTATTCAGCAGAACAAACCACCGAATTGCTCAGCGAAGTGGGGGCGTGCATCATTTCGGCCAACGATCGGATCGCCCCGGCTGACCGTCGTCTGTATGCGCTTCGCGACGTCACCGGAACGGTCGAATCGGTGCCGCTGATCACGGCCAGCATTCTTAGCAAGAAATTGGCGGCGAACTTAGATGCGCTGGTGATGGATGTAAAAGTTGGCAGCGGTGGTTTTATGAAAAGTGAAATCGCCGCGATGGAGCTTGCCAAGTCGATCATTACCGTTGGAAATGCCGCTGGAATGCCAACGACTGCAATTTTGTCGGACATGGATCAGCCGCTTGGTGAAACCGTCGGCAACGCGATCGAAGTGAATGAGGCAATGGAGGTTTTGCAAGGGAAGCCGGGGGAAGTGCGAGAACTGACGATCGCGTTGGGCGCGGATGTGTTGGTGAATTGCAGTCAATGCAAGTCGTTGGAACAGGCCACCGAAAAGCTGGTTGCGATGCTAGATTCCGGGCTGGCAATGGAGCGATTTGAGAAAATGGTTCGATGCCAATCTGGAAAACTAACCGGTCCGTTGCCCCTTGCGCCGCCGACTGAGGTGACCGCATTTACCGGGGGGTTTGTCAAACGGGTCGACTGCCATTCCATTGGTAAGGCGATTGTTTCCTGGGGCGGTGGCCGGCGAAAACTTGGTGATCTGATCGACCACCAAGTGGGAATCCGGGTCCATTGTAAAGTTGGAGATCGAGTCGAGATTGGTCAAAGTCTTTTGACAATTCATTGCCACCAAACGGATGCGAAAGACTATGCTAAACGGCTGGCGGAGGCAATCGAATTGACTGATCAAGATCGACCGAAACGTCCCCTCATTCTTTCACGTCTTCCCGCTCCACTTTGATTTTTTCCATCGGTTCTTTCCAATCAAGTTAGACATGTCAGAATTGAAGCACTCGGAAATTGAAAAACTGGTCCACAAAGCGATCGAAGTTCGCGACCAAGCATACGCACCGCACAGCCATTTTTATGTCGGTGCATCAATTTTGGTTGACGCCGGCGACATTTTTGTTGGCTGCAACGTCGAAAACGCCAGCTACTCGCTTTGTCAATGCGCCGAGCGCAATGCCGCTTCGGCTGCAGTTGCCGCTGGGCACCGCAACCTTCGCGCGATTGCGATCACCAGTATCGGTGGCGTAACGCCGTGCGGTGCGTGTCGCCAATTTCTAGCTGAATTCAATATCAACATGACGGTCATTTTGGTCGACGTCATCAATGGCTCTCAAAAGATACGAAAGCTTGCCCAACTATTACCCGATGCGTTTGACGCGTCCAGTTTGCAAACGCATCCATAGCCGATGTCACCACTAGCAGTGCAGCATCTCGCTCACTTTGTTGCTGATGTGTCTGACTAGCTTCGCACGGTCTTCACACAGAAAGGCGACGTGGTCCATATCGGGAAAGAAGCAGTGCGTGATCTCTGGTGCTTTGGAAAGCGATGGGAACATCGCTTGGAATTGCCCGGCGTGGTTGTAGTAGTCGCCGACACCACTGGTGTAGATGAAGTGCAATTGGACTGATCGATTGGCCAGTGCCATCAGTTGTGATTCTGCGACATTTTGCGATGGGAATTCGCGAATGTCGTCACCCACCTGCAAGGATTTTGGCGAGCTATCTTCAAGTCTTAAAAATCGACTGACGAGTCTGCTCCATTTGCTAAGCTTCGCTATTCTTGGCAGATAGTGGCTGGCGAATCGATGCCAGTAAAACGCCGGGGTTCGGTAACCACATCCGTCCACGGAAACGACACCACAGACACGGTCATCCACCGATGCGGTGTGAATCGAGTCGTCTGCACCGCTGCATAAGCCGAACAAAACTACTTTTTTGATTCCGTAACGATTTGTGATGTAGTCGATTGCCTGACCGATTTCATCAGCGGCACGATCGAGTGAACTACCGCTTGCACCTATGCCCAGGCTTTCGCCGATCCCTGAAAGATCAAACCGAAGTGAGGGAACCCCTTGGTGGCGTAAACAATTTGCAAGTTCAACGTGTAAGCGAAATGGTCCGCTGTGATGGATCATTCCCGCGGTGACCATGATCACGGCGGTGGTGGTTTTGGAATCGTCTGCGACCGCATGATCGGCGGCTTCGGTCCAGATCCCGACGAGGTTTTCGTGCCGTCCAAAAAGGATGGCGTCGTTTTTTGGGGGGGCAAGCTGAATCATCGCGAACCTCTTGTTTCCTTTTTCGTCAAACCGCTGATAAGCAGTCGCTCGATCGCTGCAAAACTCTCGGGTGAAGAGAATGCGGCTTCGTTATAACGCGAGTCTTCCCAAAGAATTTCGTCATGGGTCGAAACGAAATGATGATCGTTGCAGTGACGTAATTTCAGTGAGGCAATGCTGCTACGTTTCGTTTCGCTCATTCGATGGCCATAGGCTTGGTCAATGCGAGGGTCACCGATTCGAATTTGGTTGTACCGCGTCAATTCCCGTAATTCCTGATCGTGAAATCGATCAACAAGATCTAGAAATGTTTTCCCTGAATCGATGGGATCCCAAAGAACGGTTTGCGAAAATGTTTCGCGCGGCATCTGAGAAGCCACCGTTGCTCCCAATCGCAAGCCCACGACAGCGACGTGATTAATCTTCGTTTGTTTTGCTAAGTAGTCTTTTGCGTCGAGTAGGTTTTGACGCATCAAATCAGCGTTCAATTCGCTGCAATCACCTTCGGAGTTGCCGGTTCCCACGTAGTCAAATCGCAGCACTTCAAAGCCAACTTGGCAAAGTTGAACGGCTAACTGTTGCAGGTTTCGGTAAGCACGCGTGTATTCATGACCGATCGAATTAGCGAACACGACGGCACCGACCGATGGGATGTTTACGGGCTGATAGTGAACCGAAAAAAGTTGGTGGTCACCGCTCGGGAAGAATGCGGGTTTGACCTCGGGAAGACGTGCGCGAATTTGCATCGCATCGTCAAGTTCCCTGTTGATAGTTGTGGCGTCGGCCGGTTTTTCCTGGTAAGAACTTAACTTTCGTATCTGTCTGGCTGAAGTGGCGATCGTTGGGTTGGCGAAGAAGTCGCGAACTGGCAAGTCGATCGAAAGGTCGGCTGTCAGACGCGTAATCACTTGAGTCACCAGCAGCGAACTTCCACCGAGCAAGAAGAAGTCGTCATGGATTCCGATTTCGGGTAGGTGCAGGATCTCCTTCCACAGATCGGCCAAACGCTGTTCAAGCGAATCGCGAGGTGCAACATGGTTAGCATCGTGCGGCACATCGCCAGTGCTGGGGCTGGGTAAAGCTTCGCGGTCGATCTTTCCGTTGATCGTTTTCGGGAATGATTCCAGCATCACGTAACGGGCGGGAATCATGTAGGGAGGCAGCGTGTCACGCAAGCTCTTCGCCAAATAGGTCGCGTTTACCGCTTCCGGTTCGCAGGTGCCAGAGGAAGTTTCTGCAGCGATTCTGCCTGAACCCACGGCGACGTAGGCAACCAAGTATTTCTTCCCAGCGACTTCGTCGTAAGAAACCAGTGATTCCTTAACGCCTGCCATTCGATCAATGACGACTTCAATTTCGCCCGGTTCAATTCGATACGATCCCAGTTTGATTTGGTGATCAAATCGTCCACCAAAGTCGATGTTGCCATCGGGTAGCATGCGAGCAAGATCACCGGTTCGATAGAGGCGTTGCTTGCTTCCGTCTATTGCGACTTCGATGAATGCAGTTTGCGTGAGTTCGGGCCGCTTGTGATATCCACAGGCAAGTGCGGGGCCACCAATGCAAAGTTCGCCCGTTTCACCTACGTTAAGAACGTTACGGTCTTGGTCCAGGATGTATGCCGAATACCCAGGCAACGGCTTTCCGATTGGCATGTTGCCAGCCGAGCTGTCTTGATTGAATGCGCGGTCAGGGATGTACACTGTTGCGGTCACGGTAGCTTCGGTCGGCCCATAGGCGTTGCACCAAAGCAATTCGTGATCTGCGATCGATTGCCAACGGCGATAATGGGCAACCGAAACTTTTTCGCCCGTCGCAATCACCAAACGCAGGGACTGGGGAACCCGCTCGCCGGCGGCAACCATTAGGTCAACCCAGCTGTGCCAATAAGCGGTTGCCAAATGAACGGCGGTGATCCCAAATCGATTAACTAACGACGATAATTCGTTACGTTGATCAGCCCGACCACGAGGCCGAATCACAACCGCTCCGCCCGACAACAACGGCGGAAAAATTTCTTCGATCGCGATGTCAAAGCAGAGCGTCGAAAACTGAAGCGTTCGATCGTCAGCTGTTAATTTATAACATTCAATGTCAGCGATGCAGTACG
>CAYVAN010000165.1:0-1698 GCA_964449225.1 uncultured Rhodopirellula sp. | reverse complement strand
GACATGTCGAAGTGCAGCGGTGAGAAGTTGGCGACACGATCGTCGGGACCGAGCCCGTAAACCTCGGCCGACATCGTCGCATAGCTCATGCCGCTGCGATGGGTGTGGGAAATGCCCTTCGGCGTTCCCGTTGAACCCGAGGTGTACATCAGGTACGCCAAGTCGCCTTCAAGTGGGCTTTCGTGTTGAAATGCGCTCGCCGCTTCATTGGCGATCGCTACATCCGATGACGTTGCTTGCTGGACGACCGATTCGCACGGAATCCATCGGCCTTGCGTGCAAGTGCTTTGCGAGCGAGTATTTTTTGATCGAGTACTTTTTGATCGGGTACTTTTTGATCGGGCATCCCAAAGAGGTTCGCCAAGTTCAGCTTGATATCTATCGTGGCCGATGATAACGTCGATCTCAGCATCTTCCACCATCGACGCCAAGCGATCAGTGGGGTATTCGGGGTCCAGTGGTACAAAAGCAGCACCGATTTTCATGACACCCAGCATTGCTGCGATTGCTTCGGCGCTTCGGTCAACGCACAGTCCAACGTGCGAACCTTTTCCACACCCAAGTTGATGCAATTGGATCGCGAATTGATTTACTAGGTGATCAATTTCTTGGTAGGTCCATTCCCGGTCTTCGGTGACGACCGCAACTTGATCACTGCATTGATCGCATTGCTGTCCCCACCATTCGATGACGGTTGTTCTGTCACACGTGGTTTCGGCTAGGGTCATCATTGGCCGCTGGGACTCACTGGCATTGAAATTCCGTTGACCCCAGCTGTGAAACCAAGATTTGGCATCGCAGGGCGACTTGCGGATGCGGAATCTTCTTTCGCGTTTGCATCCGTATCAATGGTGCGAGCGATCACTTCACTGAGGATCTCCAGCCCATGCTTCAGCAAGTCAACCGGGATCGTCAGGGCAGGCATGACTTTTAACACTTGGTCGTCAGCGCCGGAGGCTTCGAGCAACAATCCATTTGCGAAGCAACCATCAATGACTTTTCTCGCAAGCGTGCCATCGGCGATGTCCAAGCCCCAGATCATTCCCCGACCACGGACGTCAAATTCGTGATGACAGTATCGCTTTTGAATGTTGATTAGTTTGTCGTGAATGATTTCGCTGCGATGCTGGATCTCTGACTCAAAACTTGGGTCAGCCCAGTTTTTCAACACGGCTGCGGCGGCGACGAACGCTAGATTGTTCCCACGGAAAGTTCCGGTGTGTTGACCTGGTTTCCAAACGTCCATTTCAGGAGCAATCAACACGATCGACATCGGTAATCCACCACCGATCGATTTTGATAAACAGACAACGTCAGGTTTGATTCCCGCGTGTTCAAAACTAAAAAACTTCCCCGTGCGTCCGTTTCCGACTTGAATGTCGTCGATGATCAATACGATGCCATGTTGCCGACAGATCGAAGCGATCTCGCGAAGCCAATGATCGCTGGCAACGTTTACACCACCTTCGCCTTGAATGGTTTCCAGAATGATAGCAGCGGGAATCGGAATTCCACTGCTGGAATCTTCCAGCATCTTTGCCAGTAGCCGAGCTGAATCGACATCGGCCGAGTAGCCATCGAAAGGCAGGTGCGTCACGTTGTTGCGCGAGCCGTAAAATTCGCTGTGGTAGAAACGATTACCGGTCAAGGCTAGTGATCCAAGCGAATGACCGTGGTAGGCATTGGTAAACGCAATGA
>CAYVAN010000164.1:1324-10283 GCA_964449225.1 uncultured Rhodopirellula sp. | reverse complement strand
CTAGTGCCGCGTCAGGCTCAACTTTTAGGGTAGTGGATCTTGTTAAAGATCCTGAAGCACAACAAGATCCACTATTGCCAACCCGAATGTTCAGCTTTGACCGACCACTCGTTGGAAGCGTTACTTTGGCAACCGTGCGTGCCTTGGCCGGCCGTTCCATGGCAAGATTCCGCATGCGGACCCTAGAAATACGCCAGTCTAAATCAGCGATTCGCCGGTCATTTCTGATGGTTTCTCTAATCCCAACAGTGAAAGCAGCGTGGGTGCGACGTCGGCCAGTCGTCCGTCTTGGCGAAGTGTTTTCCCGTCTAGACCTGGTTCGACAACGATCAGTGGAACATCGAATGTGGTGTGGGCGGTGTGGGGACCGCCGCTGACCGGATCGATCATTTGTTCGCAATTGCCGTGATCGGCGGTGACGACCAGTGATCCGCCTTTGGCCAGGGTTGCTTCAATGATTTTGCCGACGCAGGCATCGACGGTTTCGACTGCGGAGACCGCAGCAGCCAAGACTCCGGTGTGCCCGACCATGTCGCCGTTGGCAAAGTTGACGACAATTAAATCCGCTTCCCCTTTTTCAATTTCGGCCAACGTCTTTGCGGTAACGTCATCGGCTGACATTTCCGGTTTTTGGTCATACGTCGATACGTCACGAGGCGATTGCGCCATGCCGCGTTCTTCTTCGCTGAACTGATGCAGGCCGAGCGAGCTGATGTATTCGCCCAGAATGTTCGGCATCTTGGCTGGCTTTTCAAAGATCACGTGGACAGGCAACCCGGTTTCGTAGCCCGCCATGGTTGCAAAGTACAAGTTGTCGATCTTGCCGCCTCGTTCAAAGCCGCCGCCTTGGATCGCCGCCCACTCGGCATCGTCGTAAACGAAAGCCTTGGTCAATTCGCGAGGCCGATCGCCGCGGTAGTTCATGAAGATGACCGCATCGCCTTCTTTGACCAGCGATGGATTAATGGTCGTTGGTTCCACAAACTCGTCGCCGGTCACCGAGGGGGTGGTTGGATTGTCGTAGTAGTCTTGGATCGCCGCCGTAGCCGATTCCGCTTTCCGAACAGAACCCTTGGTCAGCAAATCGTAAGCTTTTTGCACTCGGTCCCAGCGAAAGTCGCGGTCCATGGCAAAGAAACGGCCGATGACGCTGGCGACGTGGCCGGCACCCACTTCTTCGCATTTCTTTTCGACTCGCCCGACAAAATCAACGCCACTGGTCGGCGAGGTATCACGTCCGTCGGTAATTGCGTGGATCGCCAAACGGTCGCGGCCCAGACCAGCGTCTTTTGCGACTTCGATAAATGCGTAGGCGTGTTCGATGTCACTGTGGACTCGCCCATCTGACATTAATCCCAGAACGTGCAGTGTGCCGCCGCTGGCTTTGACGTGGTTGACGGCAGCCGTGATCGTGCGGTTGGAGAAAAATGAACGATCACGGATCGCTCGTGTGATACGCATCACTTCTTGGTCCACGATTCGCCCAGCTCCGATATTTTGGTGGCCGACTTCGCTGTTGCCCATCACGCCGGCGGGTAAACCAACATCTTCCCCAGATGTCTTAATCAGCGTGTTGGGATAATCCTTCATCAGTTGGTCTGAAACTGGTGTATCGGCTTGAACGATGGCGTTGGAAGCATCGGCGTCACGGTTGGGGTTTTCGCCCCATCCATCGCGGACGATCAAAACAACAGGTTTTCGGCGAACAGGCACGGTATCAGTCTGGGGCTGGATGGAACGGAAAGTTAACAGTTCAATTTCTATCGCACCTCGAATTTACCTTGAAGCTGGGCGGTAGCGGAAGTCGTCAGGACTTTCGATGATGACACGCCCGCATTCACCCCTCGGAATTTGATGAGTCTGATAAAGCTTGATTTAGCTGGCAGTATTGATCCTGGTTTTGGCGTTAGCCAAGACCAGCTGGCATCGCTTGCGCCAACCATGGATCAACTTCGCGGCGATTTTCTCGCAAAGGTCCAATCCAGCCCGAATCACTTCTTCGATTTGCCGATGCAGCAATACGAGGCCTATCAAAAAGAGCGGGAAGCATCACCGCTGGGGCGAGTGTTTGATGTAGGCACAGGATTGAATGATCACATCGACGCGGTGGTTGTCGTCGGTTCGGTGGAAGCGACGGCAGCGGCACGAGGGATTTTTCGATCTTGTTGCGATCCTTATCACAACGAACGATCGCGAGCCGATCGTGGCAGTCGCCCTCGGATCTATTTTGCCGGTAACACGTTCGACAACGATGATTTGGCAGCACTGATGAATCGGCTAAGCCAACGCGATTTTCGCGACTCACCGGCCGAATCTCGCTGGGCGTTGCTGGTGATGGATTCGGCAAGAGACACACAGAGTGATCAGTCGCTGCAGCTGAGTGAAGAATCTCGTTTGGCTTTCCAGACACTGCTGCGTGAGCTGCCCGATCCCAAGCGTTTTCTTTTCAGCGTCGTAAAGACTGGTGGTTGGCTTGATCAGCAGGTCAGGTCGCTCGACTGCAAGAATGTGTTTGAAATTTCTGGTAGCGACAGAACCGCTGAGCAAACACTATCCGCTTTGTCGTTGTTGCCCTCTGCGATGTTGGGACTGGATTGCATCAAGCTGCTTGAAGGTGCAGTCATGATGAACGAGCATTTCAAAACTGCATCGATGGAGGAAAATGTGGTGCTGCAGTTTGCGGCGATTCATCACTTGTTGGCGCGTGATTTTGGATTCGCCGGTCGTTATTTTCGAGTTTGGCCATCGGGGCTCGATTGGTTGCCAGCTTGGTACCAATCGCTGCGTCAAAGCGAAAACGACTATGGAGCTTCCGAAGAGTTGCGATTGAATCGTTCAACCGTCACGAACTGGATTGCTAAGAAGCCTCGTTATGATTCAGTTGAACTGGGCGACGGAAGTCTTGTTGATAAGATGGCGGCATCGTGGAGTGCGACTGATTTAGCTGATCGAGTTGCAAAGAGACCAGCCATAACGATCGAGTTGCCAACGCTTGATACGCGCGTTCTTGGTCAGATCTTCCAAATGTTATTGATTGCGACCATGATGGACGCCCAAATAAGCGAATCCTCTGCCCTGCCCTCCTCTGTTTAACTCCCTCTTGTTTAGCCGCTGCTGTTATGTCATCGATTGACCAACTATTTGCCGACCTGCGATCAAAGAATAAGAAAGCCTTAATGCCTTTCTTGACCGCTGGCGATCCTGACATTTCAACGACGGCTGCGATCATTCGTGCGATCGGCCACGCGGGAGCCGATTTGTGTGAAGTCGGTGTTCCTTACAGCGACCCCATCGCGGACGGGCCAGTGATCCAGGCTTCGTACCAGCGGGCGCTTGATCGCAAGTTCAAGCTGCAAGAGATCTTCGATATGGGCGGCGAACTAAAAAATGAAGTCGCAATCCCGTTGGTCACGATGGTTAGCTACGCGATCATTTACCGCGTTGGTTTGGCGAAGTACATCGCTCAGGCGAAAGCCGCAGGTTACGCCGGTGCGATCGTGCCTGATTTGTTGGTCGAAGAAGCAGCAGAGATGTCCAGAATTTGCTCGGCCGAAGAATTCAGCTTGATCCAATTGGTCACACCAACAACCACCCGTGATCGCCAAGTTCGTATCGCGGAAATGTCATCCGGGTTCCTGTACTACGTTTCGGTCACCGGCATCACGGGCGAACGTACGGCGCTTCCGGCGGATTTGGTGGACAACGTTGGCTGGCTTCGCGAGCAAACCGAATTGCCAATTTGTATCGGCTTCGGAATTAGCAGCGCTGACACGGCCAGGCAGTTGGCACCCGTTGCCGATGGATTGATCGTCGGCTCGGCGCTGGTGCGCCGCATCGCGGCAGCCGAAACGCAAGATGCGAAGGTGCAAGCAGCGACAACGTTTGTGAAAGAGTTACGCGCTGCGATCGACGGCTGAATCTAGTTGCTGCATTTGCCACAGAGTAGACGCGCACGGGGTTTGTCCAATGTCATCGATAGGCATCGAACCGCTTGCGAATGACTTTTTCTAATTTTGTCACGAAACGCCTGTGCTTCCCGAACAAGACATGCTTCTTGATCGTGTTCACCTCGTCCACCGCAAGTCTTGTGTCCTGCGCCACCAATTCAATGTCATCGCGTTTTCGCGCGCGAATCAATCCCATTGTTGTTCCGAACGTGAAGTGTAAGCTCGGCGTTCATACCAGTGGCGATTCTCTATTGGTGAAAGCCACTCTATGCAGCTCGGTACAGATGCTCGCGTGTGGGTGGCATTCCCGATGCGCCTTTTCCTGCTCGTTTGGTGGCGACGACTTGGTAAAGCTTGATCGATCCTGCGGTGAATCCGCCTGATGCACCGGCTAAGTAAGCGGCCCACAAGTTGTATCGTTCGGGGCCAACCAACTCGATCGCTTTTTCTCGGTTAGCGTACAGGTTTTGACACCAGAACCGTGTCGTGTGCGCGTAGTGTTCTCGCCATGATTCCACGTCGTGGACTTCAAAGCCGCTGTTTTCCATGAAGTCGGTCGTCATGCCGACGGGAGTCAATTCAGAGCCCGGGAAAATGTACTTCAGAATGAACTTTCGTTCGGGACGAATTTTCGCTGCTGCGCGTTTGGTTGGCTTGGCTCGGCGAGCGATCGCATGATTGAGCATGACACCTCGGTCACGCAACATCGAATTGATCTTGTTGAAGTAGCGAGGATAGTTCGCGATGCCGATGTGTTCGGACATACCGATGCTGCTGATCTTATCGTAGGTGCCTTGATGATCGGCATAGTCACAAATTTCCACGCTGACTTGATCGGTCAATCCAAGTCGTTCGATCTTAGCCTTGGCGAAATCGTGTTGTTCCTGGGACAGCGTTACGCCGTGGGCCTTTACGCCATAGTTCTTTGCCGCGTGACAACTCAGACCACCCCAACCGCAGACGATGTCCAGAATTCGTTCACCGGGTTCAAGCCGCAGTTTTCGACAGATCATGTCAAGTTTGTCTTGCTGAGCTTGAGCCAACGAGTTGTTCCAGTTGGTGAAGTAGCCGCAGGTGTACTGCATTTCTTCATCGAGGAACAACTTGTAGAAATCGTTTCCGACGTCGTAGTGAAACTGAATATAGTCCGTGTTGTTGCGTTCTTTTTCGCTGCGTCCGATCATGTCACCGGACTTTTCGGTATCGAAGCCATGGTTAACGGCGGCCATGTTTGTTTTTGCAAACATGAACGGTAACGTTTTTTTGACCAGCATGCTCTTGCTGATCTTTTTGAGTTCTTGACGATTGGATCGTTCGGTTCGGAAAGCTTCGCTGAATTCGATCAGGTCACCGCCTTCAAAATCGATGTGGCCTGTCGCATACAGTCGGACCAATGTTTCGAGCGATGGTTTTCGCATCAGCGATCCGATCACGCCGGGGCCGGATAGGCCGATGGTCAATTTCCCGTCCGCGTTTTCGCCCAACGGGACCACGGTACCGTCCCAAAGACGAACCGAAACGTTCATGTCTAATGGGCCAGCAACGGTTTGCAGGACTTCGGTGATCGAGGCAAGCTGTGATTTGGCAGAAAAAGGGATGCCCATCGTTGGGAACTCGTGTTTTTGGGGAACTTGGTCAAAACGATCCCCTGACATACCAAGAACTGGTGGGTAGATGTCAGATCAATCCGCACAACCCTATTCACCGGCCGTTTTGCCCCACCCGCAAGGGTTCTCTTGTCAGGAAACTCGCCGAAATTGCTCAAGTTTGCCTAACCAGGGTGCTAAGTTTTTTTGCCACCCTTCCCACACCTGAGTCTGTGACGCGGACCTACTATTTGTTAGCTCGGGGGGGCTCACCACGCGTCACGGTCACTCGCCTACCGATCCACCAGGAACGTTATTGCCATGGCAAAATTCACTAAAGAAGATTTATCCACAGCTGATGCCTTGGCTAATGAAGAGGTTGTGACGATCGATCGTCGCAGTAGCACTAACGAACGACGTCACGGTAATCCCGAAGCTCTTGACACTGGCGTGATGAAAAATCCACGCCGCAAAAAGCAACGTCGTCGTCATATTGATCCAACGACTTGCGAACGTGATTACAACGACGCCGAAATCGAATTCATGCGAGCGATGGACGATTACAAGCAAGATTCGGGACGCATGTTCCCAACTTGCAGCGAAGTATTGGAAGTCATTCGTGGCCTCGGCTACGTTCAATTGAGCGAAGAACAAGCTGATTCACTCGGTTTGGTCTGCGACGACTTGGACGCTGCGGAAGAGGAAGTTTCAGAAGAATCATTGGAAGAAGAATTGGTCTAAATCACCAACATTGAATCACGAACAGCCTAGAAAGAATCGTAAGGTCAACTTACGTTCTGCTAGGCTGTTCTCGGTTCGAATGGGGGGAGAAAGAGTTCTTGGCTCGAGTGATTTTACGATCGTTTCTTTACACGTGGGCGTCGCCTTGGACGCTGATGGCGATCGCGATTGGTTTATTGCTTGGGGGGAAATTTCGCCTAGTTGATGGCGTCATTGAAATTCATGGCAAGCGAGTCGCCAGCGTGCTGCGGCGGCTCTACGTTCCGGCGATGGCGATCACGATTGGCCACGCAGTGCTAGGTCAAACGCAGGCGGCTTTGGACATCACGCGAAAACACGAACGCGTGCATGTGCGGCAGTACGAACGATGGGGAATCGCATTCGTTCCGGTGTACTTGCTGATATCGGTCTGCCTGTATCTACGAGGTCGCGACGGCTACCGCGAGAATCCATTTGAAGTCGAAGCGTATTCGGTCGACGATCCAAGCCGTCGTTGATCGTACGTCGGTGCTGCATTTCGGTTAGTATTTAGGCATTGGATTTCGGCGTTTGCCAGCTTAAAGACTTATCCCGCGAAAATTCATTTTTCTATGAATCACTCCGCCGCGACTCGCCAACGATTTTTGTTGGTGTTCCTGTTGTTCTTGCACACCGTGAATACCTACATGGACCGCGTCTGCATTTCGGCGGCCAAGGATGCGATGCAGGATGACATTGTCGGTTTGAATGACCAGATGATGGGATATGTTTTCGGTATCTTTGCGATCGGTTACGCACTTTTTCAAATTCCTGCGGGGCTGTTTAGCGATCGTGCTGGACCACGACGGGCACTGACGATCGTGGTGATCATCTGGAGCCTCTTTACCGCGATGACGGGTGCGGTCTTTACTGCGGTTGGTTTACTAGTCGTGCGTTTTCTATTTGGGATGGGCGAAGCCGGGGCTTACCCGGGTGCAACGCGAGCTCTTTACAGTTGGTTGCCGGCAAAGGAACGCGGACTGGGGCAAGGTATCTTTCACTCGGGTGCTCGCGTCGGTGCCGCCGCTTCGCTGGTCGTGATGCCGTGGCTGATCGATTTGATTGGTTGGCGAATGACGTTTGTCGCCAATGCTGGAATCGGTTTGGTCTGGGGAGCGATTTGGTGGGTTTGGTATCGCGATGACCCGGCGACGCACATGGCTGTCAATGAATCCGAAGTCCAACTGATCCAACAAGGGATCGCTGAAGAAGCGGCCACGGAATCCAAGTTGCCGTACATTCAAATTGTGACATCAGCGAACGTATTGCTGGCGATGTTCCAATACGCGGCAAGCAACATCACGTTCTTTATCAGCATTACTTGGCTGAGACCGTACTTGGTCAACACTTGGGGAGAGCAGTATGGATATTTGTCGGCGTTTCCACTGCTTTGCGGTGCGGTCGCGTTGTGGGTGTCTGGTTACGCCGTCACGTTTCTGCATCGCCGAGGAATGCCAGTGATGTCGAGGCGTTTGCCTGCGATGATTGGATTTACTTTGGGGGCAATCGGTTTATTGCTTTGCACTCAGGTTTCCCAGGCAAGCTCAGTTTGGTTGTTCATCGCATGCTTTGCACTTGCGACTTTCGGCGTTGAAATGACGCTGAGTCCCAGTTGGGCGTTTTGCATGGACATTGGCGGATCACGTTCAGGGTCGGTTTCGGCGGCCATGAACATGGTGGGCAATATGGGGGCGGCGGTCAGCGCGATCGCCTTCCCATTCTTTGTTGCCAATGTCACGATCCCCGTGATCGCACCTGTTACCGGCACCGCCAATTCGTTCTTCTTGTTTGCGGCGACGATGAATGTCCTGGCGATGTTAGCTTGGTTGATGATGAATCCCAAACGAGAATTGAAAGAGGCCACCCCGGCCGCGATGAAAGTCCGCTTGGCGTTGTTTGTGTCAATGATTGTTACCGTCATTGCGGTGTTGTTGTATGTCAATTTTGGAATGGCCAAGGGATAGAGGAATCGATCGACGTGAATAAGAAGAAAGGCGTCTTGGTCGGCGCGGGATATTTCAGCCAATTCCATTTTGATGCGTGGTCGCGTTTAGAAAACGTTGACTTGGTCGCGGTTTGCGACGTCAGCGAAGAGACCGCCGGACAGGCTGCCCAAAAATACTCAATTGCAAACCACTACACCGACTTTGCGGAAATGCTTGATCGTGAGCAACCGGATTTTGTTGACATTGTGACTGGACCGCATTCACACTTGTCCCTGGTCACCCAAGCGGCCCAGCGTGGTGTCGCAATCATCTGTCAGAAGGCGTTGGCACCGACATTTCAAGAAGCAACGCAAATTGTTCAGGTGGCTCAGGATGCAAACGTTCGTTTGATGGTCCACGAGAATTTTCGTTTTCAAAGTTGGTATCGTGAGATCCGTCGACAAATCGATGTAGGTGCGATCGGTGATCGCCTGCACGGGATCTCGTTTCGTTGCCGGATGGGGGACGGTTGGCAGCCCGATGCTTACATGGGGCGTCAACCCTACTTTCGCACGATGCCTCGCTTGATGGTCTTTGAAACGGGCGTTCATTTCGTTGATACGTTTCGTTATCTGGCAGGCGAGATCAGCGGCGTGTATGCGTCACTGAATCGATTCAATCCCGACATCGTTGGCGAAGATGCGGCGATGATCATGGTCGAGTTTGAATCTGGTGCTTCAGG
>CAYVAN010000164.1:0-1244 GCA_964449225.1 uncultured Rhodopirellula sp. | reverse complement strand
ATCCAAGGTTGACATTTGGCGAAGCTCTTGTCGAAGGCAATGGCGGCAGTATTCGATTAGACGCGGTCGGGCGGCTGACAATACAACGACTCGGTCAATCCGAAGAAGCGATTGACTACGAGTTTAACGATCATGGGTTCGCGGGTGATTGTGTTTATCACACTCAAAAGCATTTCATTGACTGTTTGCAAGACGAACATGAATTCGAGACCAGCGGGCATCAGTACTTGAAATCGCTTGCTGTAGTGGAAGCGATTTATCAATCGGCTCAGTCACGTAGTCCCGTCCGCGCGATCGCAGGCGATAGCGTAACCACCGAACAGGAGGACGAAGCCTGATGCGGGTGATTGATTTGAGCTTGCCGATTGACCGCGATATGCCAGGCGTGCATGTGACGAGCGCCAAACGGTTGGAAGTCGAAGGATGGAACGCCACGACATTGTCGCTGTATTCCCACTGCGGCACTCACATGGATGCGCCATTTCATTTCTTAGGTGACGGGCAAACTTTGGATCAACAAGATCTAAGCGTTTGCGTGGGGCCAGCGACCGTCATCAACCTGTCGCCCGCCTTGCCAAGTCAATTGATTACGGTCGATGACTTGGGCGACCTTGGGCGTTCGATTCAGCCCGGATCTAGGTTGCTATTTCGTACCGATTGGTACAAGCGTTATGGAACGCCAGCGTATCGAAATGAGCTGCCGCGGATCTCGCTTGAACTTGCAAAGTGGTTGGTTCAACGCAAGGTGGCCATGATCGGTGTCGAACCGCCGTCGGTTGCCGATGTCAATAACATGCAGGAATTAACCGATGTGCATCAAACACTCTTTCGCGGCAATGTGCTGATCGTTGAAGGGCTGGCCAACCTGGATCAGTTGCGATCAAGCGAAGTAGAGTTCACTGCCTTGCCGCTGCGAATCGCCGGTGGCGATGGATCACCGGTGCGTGCAATTGCGGTCGAACGAGACACTCATGGGAGTATTTGACACGCATGAGTAATCAAAGGACTCAACTTGATCGTCGACCTGTGCTTGGTTGCATCGCTGATGACGTGACCGGAGCCACTGACTTGGCAACCAACCTGACGCAAGGCGGTATGCGTGTGGTGCAGGTCATGGGTGTGCCGGCGCAAAGCGACATCGCTGGATTGGAAGACGTTGATGCGGTGGTCGTTGCGCTCAAGTCGCGATCGATTGACAAAGAAGACGCGGTCGATCTTTCACTGACCGCACTACGTTGGCTTGG
>CAYVAN010000163.1:9713-10353 GCA_964449225.1 uncultured Rhodopirellula sp. | reverse complement strand
TGATGTCGATCCGTTAAATAGCCACCCGCAACAAAAACCGATGCAACCTTTGATCGCGCCTCGCCGTGACGACGTCCAGCAACTTATCGATACCGAATGGTTGGAAGATGCGATGTACGGCGATCCAAAGATGGATTCCACAGTCAACGAGGATACAAAGCCGTGAAATTTTCAATGACCCATCAAAAACCCAATGTCGCTCGGTTCTCCGAACCGTCAGCGCCGGTCATGGGATCGTCGGTGGTGGGCGCAATCGGCTCGGAGAACCGAGCGACACAGTTTGTGACGTCATTTTTCGCTACGTTCGCGAGGGCTCGGTTGATTGCAACACGAAGTATCTTTCACTCTCCCTTTGGGAGAGTCGAGCCAAAGCGAGGAGAGGGAACCGGATCCGTCGGTAAGCCCCGCCTTCGCTCTGACTGGTTCCTATCACCGCGTTTTTCACCGCGTTTTTCACCGCGCCACCAAGTGAAGTCGTCCTATCCCGGCATACTAGCTGTCGCGGTGTTCGCTCTGGTTTCGTTTCCATTCTTTGCGGCCGACGCAGTCGCACAGAATTCCAACGGCTCCTTTGTCGGTGACATGGCAATGGTCTATGACGGTTTCACTCAGCCGCGGCATGAGATCATGTTGGCGTCGG
>CAYVAN010000163.1:0-9703 GCA_964449225.1 uncultured Rhodopirellula sp. | reverse complement strand
ACCCAGCCATTGGCGATCAGCACGTTGGCGATCGCGTAAAAGAAGGTCAGGTCATTGCAAGGCTTGAGCGAGATTTACAGGTGTCGGCTTTGAAAACGGCAAGAATTCAAATTGACATGGTTGGCGAAATGAACGCCGCGAAAATTGAATTGGAATTGAATCAGGTTCGTGCCGAAAAGATTCGCCAATTGTTTGCCAACAAAATGGCTAGACCTGACGAACTTCGACGTAGCGAAGCAGACTTGCGAATCGCAAAGGCTCGTGTTGCCAGCTTGGAAGAACAACTTGAACTTCGCAAAGTCGAATTACAACGCGCTGAAGTGATGTTAAAACGGCGTACGGTCTACGCGCCCATGAGCGGGGTCATCTCGGAAATCTTTCTGTCGCCCGGTGAGTCGATTTCGCCAAGCACGCCATCGATTGTTGAATTGTTGGCGGAAGATCAGCTCATCGCAATCTTTGACGTCCCGGTCGAAGATACATTGACGCTGCGAACCGGTGCCGCCGTTCGAGTTCGGCTCAGAAGCGTTGCGGAAACCATTGATGCATCGATTTCATCAATCACGCCAAAGATTGACGGCGAAAGTGGAACCGTGCAAGTTCGCGTCAAGTTAAGCAATCCCGATGGACGCTTGCTTTCGGGCGACCGCTGCACCTTGCAGATCGTTGGAAATCGCACTATTCAGTCCGCAGCAGTGGAAGAAAACCGATGGAAGTAAACGACAAATAGGCGACCCACCGACGGGCATCGTCGACAACGAAACACTCGACTATAGAATTCATGCTGACCAAGTTTTATGACTCAACCCATTTCATCCCAAACGCCAAACCCTGAATCGATTCAGTCGAAGGGGCAGGTGCCATCGCTTGACGGACCTTCCTCCGTTGCCGATGCGTTAGATGAAGCGGTTGCTCAGTTGAAGGCCGCCGCCGGGCACGCCTCACCGCCATTGAGCGAACCATCGCACGGAGGTTCTCTAACGCGACAACAATTTGCTTCCAATCCAGCGATCGCGAGTCAATCGCCAAGCGACGCCAAGGCGACGTTGGACATGATCGAAGCGATCTGCGGTGCAAGGGATCGGCGAGAAGCAATCGAACGCATCGTTCACGCAATCGCTCCACCGGGGACTTCTAGCACGGTTCGCGCTGGGATCGGGGGCCGCAGTCTTAAATCACTGTTCGATTGCCGATTGGGTTGGATTGGAACAGGGTCATCGTTGTTTGATCAAGTTGCCCGCCAATGGCTTGGCCGTGTTTCTAGATCCACCGAACCAGTGGAACCTGATACCAAGATTCAAACGGTTACGCTGCCAGCAACAGGCGGTGCAACGAAGTGCGAGATTTGGGTTCACGATGATCCGGCTGCGATTCGTTGGATCGAACCGGTGGCCGACACTCTTGGCACCGTTCTATTTAGCCGCCCCGCTAGGACCATTCCGATTCTGTCGGCGGGACTATCAGGTTCCAACGCTTCGAAGTCGAATTCGGCGGTCAAGTTTTGGGTCGCTGGCGTGGCATTGTTGATCGTCCTGACTGCTGTGTGGCCGGTGCGTTACCGAGTTGCGGCGACGGTAGGCGTTGAAACGCTTAGTGGTCGGTTTATCGCAATGCCTTTCGAGGCTCGGTTGTTGGAAGTCAATGTAAAGCCGGGTGAACAGGTCACCGCTGGTCAATCACTTCTATTGCTTGATGGACGTCCGCTTCGATTAGAACTGGAAGGTCTTCAAACCGAATTGCAGCAGGCGGTCAAGGAACGCGAAGCTGCGTTGGCGTCGCGACGAATCGCCGACGCTCAACAGGCATCACTAGAACAAAAGAAGCTGCAAAGAAAAATCGATCTGGTGTCCGACCGTTTACAACGGCTTAGCGTGACCAGTCCGATTGATGGCGTCGTCGTCAGCGGAGATCTAAGACGGCATATCGGATCACCGTTGGAATTAGGGCAGACATTGTTGGAAGTTGCCGCGATGGATTCGGTTGCAATTGAGTTAGAGATTGCCGAGCACGAGATTGGTTTTGTTAGCAAGGGAATGGACACGCGAGTCAAGATTGACGCGATTGGCGGCGAGTCCATGGATCTGGAGCTGCAAGAGATTTATCCGGCCGCAGAGGTTCGCGAAGACCGAAACGTGTTCATTGGACGCATTGAAGTTCCCAACGTTGACGGATCACTTCGCCCAGGGATGCAAGGAAAAGCAGTCGCTTACGGACCGTTACGTCCATGGATTTGGTCATGGGTACGAGGCACCGTTGAACGTTGTTTATGGATGATCGGATATTGATTTAGTTGACAGCTTTTAGCGATTGGCTTTTAGCTTTCGATTTGTTGGACAGGGATACTTTGGATTCAAGCAACTTCGTTCCACTAGATGTGTCAGCCGTTATGACGCTTGCCACGGTTACCAACACTGGCCCCGTAAAACCGGGACTAGCGCCCAAAGGGCTAACGACAAGAACGCTGTTCAGTTAGATACCGTTTTGAACCAGGACCACCGCAGCGCATTACAGAAAACCGCACCCCAAACCGACCACAGAAAGCAAAAAGCTAATTGCTGTTCGATAATCGCTGATCGCTAAAAAAACCATGGACGACAACCAAACCTCGCCGCAACCAACTCCGCCGCTTCGCGTTGCCATTGACGACGGAGTCACTTTTGAACAACGAATGGTGGGTGGACGCACGCAAGTGATTGCCTGCCATGAAGCATCTGGGAAGTTCTTTCAGTTAGGCGCGGTCGAATATCGAATTGCGGAGCTGCTCGATGGCACCCGTGACGTCGGTGAAATCACAACGCAACTTAACGTCGAAGGAATCGATTGGGAAAGCGAAGATGTCGCTGAATTGGTATCACGTTTTGTAACTAACAAAGTCGCGTTCCCAATTGATTCACCTGCAACGCCACCGGGGCCGCCTGCGACACCACCAACGATGCCTTTGGGGCAGCGACTTCCTGGCATTTTGTCGATGGCGATTAGTCAACGCATCCCATTGGTCGCATGCAATCGCATCGCTGAACCATTGGCCCGCTATTTTGGATTTATCTTTTCGCGATTAGGCATCGTGTTTTGGTTGGTGTTGGTGATCAGCGGCATGGGCGTCGTCATGGCGAACCGCGAAACATTTTTTGAGGAAATCTCCAAGCTGTTCGTTCCCAGCATGTGGGTCGTGATGCTGGTCATTTGGGCGATTGCCAAGGTGTTGCACGAATTGGGGCACGCCACGGCGGCTCGTTATCATGGTGTTCACGTCGGCAAGGCTGGAATCATGTTCTTTCTGTTTGCTCCTTTAGCATACGTTGACGTCACAGACGCGTGGAAGTTGCGCAGTCGCTGGAAGCGAGTCCAGATTGCGCTTTCCGGAATTTACATTGAATTGGCAATTGCTTCGGTCGCCGCATGGTCGTGGTTGTTGCTGCCACCTGGATTCGCGTCCCACTTGATGGTCCAGATATTCTTTGTCACTGGACCGGCGACGTTGCTGGTGAACGCGAATCCGCTGCTGCGTTTGGATGGCTATTACGTGCTGTCCGATCTGACTGAGATTCCCAACCTGCGAATGCATGGTCGCAATCAGTTGGCTGGTCTAGTCAACGATTGGCTGGTGAAAATTCCTGCGGAGGATCCCTTGTTGTCAGGATGGCGACGGCCAGCGGCAACGTTGCACGCGATTGGTAGCGTGGTTTTTCAAATTGTCTGGATGGGCGGTTTGGTGTTGGGAGTTGCGTTATGGTTCAAAGGTTTAGGGATTGTCTTAGCGCTCGTCGCCACAGTTCTATGGGCTATGTTGCCGCTGTTCCGTTGGGTTTTCAAAGTATGGAAACATGATGCGGACGGGGGGCGATTTGTAACACCACATCGAACGCGTTTGTGTTTGGTTTTGGTGTTGGTCGTTTCGTCGATCAGTTACTTTGCAATCGCAACATCACCGTTTGCCAGACGAGTCCCCGTCGTGGTGCGTTTTTGTGATGAACAAGTCGCTCGCGCGGCCTCAGACGCATTTGTTCAGGAAGTGTTTGTTGGGCGTGGGGAACGTGTCAGTCGCGGTTCCTTGCTGGTTCAGCTGGACGCTCCTGAATTGCTTCTAAGACGAGATGAATTGGCGGACCAAGTGCAATCGTCACAAATGCGTGAAGTTCAGTTGCGTCGGTTGGGTGACTTGGCGATGGCGGCGAGCGAATCAGAACGGTCGACCAGTTTGCAACGTCAACTTGCCGAATTGAACGCCGAAGTTGCTTCGTTGCGAATTACGGCAACTCGTGACGGATTGGTTACCGGTGCTGGGATTGAGAGTCTGCAAGGAAGGTTTGTCAAAGAGGGGTCTGAATTGTTATGCGTTTGTGATCCGCAGGAAAAAGAATTATTGGTGGCTGTAACGACGCGCGATGTTGAAGCGTATAATTTGGCGGTTTTGCGGCAACAACTATCAACGATCCGTTTGCGCGGCGGGAAGTCGATGGTCGCGGTGCCACCACCACTGCGTCCTCGTGCAAGTCAATCGTTGCCGCACCCGGCTTTGGGTGCAAACGCGGGTGGACCTTTGGCGGTGGAGCCATCGTCGGAGCAATCAGAATTGCGATCCGCCAGCCCTCTGATGCAGAGTGTCGCTCTGTTAGATCCGCTGACCAGTGCCGAGGTGCAGACCGGTCAAATCGGAATGATGACGATTTCGGACAATCGTTCATTGATTGAGCGATTGATTGAATCGGTTTGGCGTTAGGCAGGTTCGATTGGGTTCGACCCGGTTCGAGTCGGGGGCAACAAATTAACCTTGACTCGGCACTCACTTGCTACTAGTTGTAGAATTCAGGCAGACGAGGCGACGGTGGTCCACTGAATTTCAATAGGGCAACAGGAGCTATAAAATGGAACCTGATTCAAATCAAAAAGAACGGTCGACGATCGACCGTTTCTTTCGAGGGTTAAGCGAGTGCATCTTTCACTCCAAGCTTGGTGTGGCCGACGTCCAGATGGTCGACTACATCAGCGATCTGCTTTTGCGTTTCACCCGAATTGATGAAACGCAACGAGTTCGAAGGCCTGATGGTCGGCCCGCGACAGAAGTTTTTCAAATGCTTTGCGAAGCCGAACGTCGAATCGGGTTAGCTCGTCGTGGCGTTCATCGGCACATCGGTGATTTCACTCTGTTTTGGTCGGGGGTGTATCCCGAGAGTTTGCGTAAGACAAAACGCGGGCAAACGCGTGACGAGTTTTTGGATTATTGCAAACAGGGCAAACGAGCTTATGCGATCGCGGCGACGATCCAAGGTGGTGCAGACCGTCCGTCAAGTGAAGTGTTAATGCAGATGAGCGAACAGTTCGATTTGTGCGCCTACGGCTTACGTGAAATTCGTCGTGAATGGGAAGAGGGTGCGGGCGGCGAAGGGATTCTGTTGTCGTAGTCGGTTGGTTGATCCCGCGATCCATGGCTGCGAAAAGAGAAATCATCTTGGCTTTGACGGACTACCAAAAGTTGTCCTGAGTGGATAACTTTTGGTCATGAATACTGATCTAAGACCAAGCGACCAAAAACTATTTGATTCTGTTTGCACTGCCGCACGCGAGGCGATGTTGATGCAAACGATCGCCGACACATTGGAATGGGATGGGCAAACCGGATTACCATCCAAGGCGGGGGATTACCGGGCCGATCAAGTGTCGATGTTGCGTGGTGAAGTACACGCCAAACGAACGGCACCGGATTATGGCGATGGGCTGACCCAATTGAACGAGTCGGTTTCCGATTTAGATCCTCACGGCGATGTCGTGGCAACCGTTCGCGAATTGTATCGAGAATATGACCGCAATCGTCGGTTGCCAGCCGACCTAGTACGTGCGACGTCGATGGCAACGGTGCGTGGGCAACAAACATGGGAAGCTGCTCGAAAAGCCGATGACTTTTCCGTCTTTCGCGATGCATTGATTGATGTCGTGAAGCTGAAACGCGAAGCGGGGGATTGCGTAAGCGATGGGACTGATCGGTCCTGTTACGAAGCGTTGTTGGATGAATATGAACCTGGTGCAAGAGTAGATCAGTTGCAGGCAACGTTCGATTCGTTGCGTGTTCCGTTGGTGGAACTGATTGCAAAGATACAAGACGCGCCGCGTCAAAGTGATGTGACCATCCTGCAACGATCATTCCCCATTGATCAACAGCGTGAATTTAGCAGGAAGGTCTCGGCGGCAATTGGATTTGATTTTAAGCGAGGGCGGCTTGATGAGACCTCGCATCCATTTTGCACAACACTAGGCCCCGACGACATCCGTATTCTGACTCGGTTTGAACAACATTGGTTACCCGGTGGTTTGTTCGGGACTTTGCACGAAGCCGGTCACGGCATGTATGAACAGGGAATGCGCAAGGACTGGTTCGGCTTGCCTCCGGGATCCTACGTTTCGTTGGGAATGCATGAATCTCAGTCACGGTTGTGGGAAAACCAAGTCGGGCGTAGTCGTGAATTTTGGTTGTGGTTGCTCGATGACGCGAAGGCTACTTTTGCACCTTCGATTAACGATGTGGAAATCGATGCTTTCTACCACGCGGTCAACACGATTCGGCCCAGTTTGATTCGCGTTGAAGCAGACGAAGCGACGTACAACCTTCACATCTTGATTCGTTTTGATTTGGAACGTCAATTGATCGAGCGAGACATCGAGGTGGCGGATTTGCCGGACGCTTGGAATGCACGATACCAAAGCGATTTGGGCATCACGCCGCCGTCCGATGCGGATGGCGTTTTGCAGGACGTTCACTGGTCGGCCGGTTTGATTGGTTACTTCCCAACCTACACGCTTGGGAATTTGGCAGCGGCGCAGCTGTACGAAGCGGCGGAGAATTCGATTGGCGATCTGTCTGGTCAAATTACGCGAGGCGAATTCGAGCCGCTGGCGAATTGGTTGCGAACCAGCGTTCACGAGCGGGGGCGTTGTTATTCGAGTGACCAGTTGATCGAAAAGGTTACGGGGAAACCCTTGTCGGCAAAGCCGTTGATGGAATACTTAACTGCCAAACTGAATCCGCTGTACGGTGTGGCATAGGCTTCCAGCCTGTGGAGGCAAAGCGAAGCAAGCAGAAAAAACGAGAAACACAGCCTGGGAGGCGATGCTACGTTCGTTTTTCATGGCTTCGCAAAATTTGCTCGATTCGTGTTACACTTCATTGGTGTTACTTTTCCACTTTTTAGAAACTGATTCATGAGCGTGATAGCCTGTCCTCGGTGCAATGAAGCCGTTCGGGTGCCGGAAAGTGTGACGATCGGTGGCGACACAGCTTTGAACGGTTCCGTTCGTTGTCCGTGGTGTCACGAAACGATGGCAGTTTCGGACGTCGTGAGTCGTTTGCCGCCATTGTTGGAGATCGTGGCGTTGGATGACGCCGGACTTGAAGTGTCTGATTTCGGCACCGCAGATCTTGGCAGCTCGGCTACGCCAGAAGTTGCGATTGCTGGCGAAGAGTTTGCCTCGTTTGAACCGCATGATCATCAAGAAGAGTTCGGTGAATACCAATTGGCGGACCCGATTCAAGCTGTCGGACCATCGATTGCGCCGGCGGGTCGCGCGACGGCTGGCGGGCGAAGTCGGGCAAGATCGAAAAATGGCTCGGGGATTGGGGCGGTCATCAAGATGGCACTTGGCGGCCTGATGGCGATTCCCATTGCTGCGGTGATCTTATCGCTGCTTGGTCGACCGTTGCCCATCGATCTGGGGTTCTTTCCGTTTGAAGGCGATGGTGGCACCGCACCAGCAAGTCGAATTGCGGCGGCTCCGGCACGCCCGCAGGCTGAACCCAAACCATCGTCAGCGTCCCGCAAGATGAAACCACAGCAATCGCGTGTGATCGCCCCGGTTGCTGATAGAGGCGCAGCTAACAAAGACCTAGGCAACAAAGTCCCAGGCAATGAAAACCCCGTCAATGAAAACGTGAGCTTGGCGGATGCTGCGTTGGCGGAAATTCAAAATACCGAAGGTTTGCAAGACGGCGGCCTGGCGATGCCAGAATTTCCATTGGAATCAACGACGACGATAAGTTCAGAACCGCCGATCATGGTTGACGAAAGGAAGCAGGACGTTGGGTCGAAGGACACTGAATCACTTGACTCAATTTTGGGGACTAAAGATGAAGAATTGGTTCTCTCTGCAACGCTTGTCGAAGCCATCACCACAGCCGAAGATGCGGTTGGCGAGGCAGTGGATTTGTTTGCAGTCGACGCGATAGACAAGAAAGTCTTTCAGGATGCGTATCGCAAGGTAGCCGAAGTTGCAGCCTTGTTGGACGTCAATACAGCCAAGCACGAATCCGTTCGCGATCTCATCAACAAAGTTGGATCGTCATCAAAACTATCATCGATGTACACGGATGTTGGACCTCGTTGGCCTGGTGTTAAGAGTCGAAGGACGGACGGCATTCTGCTGATCGGTGAATCGATGAATTCGGCGGGTTCGCAGCAAATCAATTTTGGGAACGACCGAAAGCTAACCGTGCAATTCGACACCGCACTGCCCAAAGGACGCGTCATTGCGTTGGGGCGTCTTTTGGATGAAGGCGAACGGATTGAATTGCTTGCGGTCGAGTCGGTTAAATAAGGGACAGGTTCTAAATTTAGAATCGAGCAAACCTTGTGATTGGTGAATGCGATTGGTGAATGCGAATGAACGAAGATAATGACCACGACGATCCGCAGATTGATTCGAGCGTCGAATCGAGGTCTCTGGTGGACACGTTGCTGTACGGCATTTCTTTGCCTGAACGGACCGCTCGAAGTGCATCGGCTATTGTGGGTGGATTGGTCGGCGAAACGGCGGCTCGACTGATTCCAGCCGCTTTCCGTTCGTCAAGAAGCTACAACGTTTTCATCCAACAATCGCTGGACATGATGATTCATGACGTGGGCGGTGTGACCCATCCGAACATGACGAAAGAGGATAGCGAGCAGGATGCAAAACTAGCGCAAAAAGCAGTGGGTGGGCTGTTGGATATTGCCGGCGCGGCGACGTTGCATTTGTCGCCGATGACCGTATTGGCGTTGTTCAATGATTTGGCGTATGGATCGGGACACTATCTTGAAAAGTTGAGTGAGGAGTTACGTCGTGAGGGTGTGATTGATGAAGCCTCCACAATTGCACACGCGTCCGATTTGATTGAAGCCTTGAAAACGACCACGGATCGGGCAAGCGACGCGATGGAGGTTCCGCCGTTTAGTATTGATGGGTTGCGGCAAACGATTTCGGAGCTTTCGGAAGAGATTGCGAAGGTGGATCCGAGCCGGTTGTTGCCCCAATCTGAAATTGGTCGCATGTGGACGGAGATGGAAGGTGCTGCGACCGAAGCGGACGCAAGTTTGTGGGACGTCAGCACGACCATGACCATGTTTGCAATGAACCGAGTAAATTTGACGACTCGGGGTGCTCTTTCAACGGTTCGTGTCGCAGGCAATATGTTCGATGAACACATTACTGACCATTACTTCGGAGCCTTGGCAGAAATCAGCGAGCATGGCCTGTACGCGACCTTGTCAGCTTCGTCAGCGCCGTACATCGACGCAGTCTGGCAAAACTTTGATTCCGAGCGAGAGACCTGGACCGTGGAATTACTTAGCGGACGCATGATCGGAAAAGCATGGAACAACATGCGCGGCTGGATGGGGAGTTAGGTGACAGGTGACAGGTGACAGGTGACAGGTGACAGGTGACAGGTGACAGGTGA
>CAYVAN010000162.1:0-10360 GCA_964449225.1 uncultured Rhodopirellula sp. | reverse complement strand
CTCCCCAACCCTCCGATTCAATTCCCTGGATGGTTCCCACGGGCGTCACGGTGCCCGCCTCCATCTCTTTGAATCGACATAGCCAAGTGGCTTCGGGAACAAAGGAATGCCTTCCAGCAATTTCCTTCATCAGTCGCAAACACCCTTCGCGATCACCCAGACATGGAAAGACATTAGAATCCAGTTCGCAGCGAAAGCTTTCGTATTTCGCAGCGGCATGTTCGCGGATCAGGCCATCGCTAAACGGAACAAACTCGTACCCAAACGGCACCGTCCTTGAAATCGATTCAATTCGGCTAACGGCGGAATCGACATCGCCTGCACCGTGGTCGGCAAGGGTGGAATCTGACCACTCATCCAGGCGGTATTCCATGCGAAATCGTTTGAAGTATGTCATTCCCATATCATCAGAATACCACACGAAATGCAGAAAAGTCGCGGTCAGCAATGTGAATCAGGGTGATGGTGATGACGATCAATGCGGTTTAATCTGAAGGGGCAACCGATGACGCCCAATCAAATTACGAATCGAACGATGTCTGCCCACCATCGATTACCGCTAGCCACCGAAGTCCCAAATCGGGATCAGGCAAAATCAACGCCGGACCAAGCCCCAGGCGTTTTCCCGCCAATCAGTGGCGTCGCCCACGTATTGACCGGTCCCACTGCATCGGGCAAAAGCAGCCTTGCGATTGAATGGGCGCGACAAATCGGTGGCGAAATCCTGTCGCTCGATTCGATCGCTGTCTACCGGCACATGAATATCGGATCGGCAAAACCTGATTGCACTGAACAAGCATCGGTACCGCATCACCTAATCGACCTGGTCGATCCAAACGAAGAATTTAGCGTTGCCTGCTATTTAAAAGAAGCACATCGCTTGGTTGCCGAAATTTGTGCTCGCAATAAAACGCCAATCTTTGTCGGCGGAACGCCCATGTATTTAAAGGCGATTCTGCGAGGTTTCGACCCTGGCCCGCCAGCCGATCCAGCCTTTCGAAGAGCGGCCGAAGATGATTTGGATCGTTACGGCATCGAAGCTTTGTATGCTCGCCTAAAACAGGTCGACCCACTGGCTGCCCACCGAATCCAGCCCACCGATTCCCGGCGAATGATTCGCGCTTTGGAAGTCGCTCATCTAACCGGCATCCCCATCAGTCATCGTCAAGTTCAGTTTGAAAATGCAGCGACGCCCAATAACCCCAACCTCTTCGCGTTGGCATGGGATCGAAGTGAACTGCACCAAAGAATCGAAACGCGAGTCAATCAGATGCTTGAGGCAGGTTTGATCGATGAAGTGAAATCGATTCTCGACAGATTTGGTTCTTTCTCGCGAACCGCCGCCCAAGGCGTCGGCTACCGTGAAGTCCTGGAACTTATCGCCGGCAAGTGGACGCTGGACCAATGCAAGGAACAAATTGTCTTCCACACGCGAAAACTGGTCCGACGACAAGAAACTTGGTTCCGATCGTTCGCAGAGATCAAGCGAATCGAGATGAACGAATCGATAACGACCGAAGCAGCGCTACAGAATTTTGAGACTTGATGCAGGTCGAACCGCTTTTTCAAGTCACCAAGCCCTTGGTCACCGTCATAAAGACATCTTCAAGCGTTGGGTCGCGATCGTTGAACGACTTCATGCGAACGCCCGCTTTGATTAACTCTTCCATCAACTCGGCCAACCCTTCGTCATCGGTTTCCAATTCGGCGACCACGGCGGTGGGCGTATTCTCAACGCTTCGCAAATGAGGACAGCTTCTTAGGATTGACATCCCGGCTTCTTCGCCCGAGATGAATTGAATTTCCACGATGCGGTTTTGACGAATCTGGTTGTAAACGCTGTCGATCGGCCCGTGCATCAACAACTGACCGCGTTCGATGATACCAATCGAAGTGCAGCAATCGGCAAGCTCTGTCAGAATATGACTGCTGATCAGGATTGTCTTTCCCATTTTGCGAAGCTCCTTCAGCAACGCCTTCACCTCGACTCGAGCACGCGGATCCAAACCGCTGGCTGGTTCGTCAAGAATCAAGACGGGCGGATCGTGGACCAACGTCTTGGCCAAACACAAACGCTGCTTCATGCCGCGCGATAGACCGTTGACAAAGTCGCTGCGTTTATGGGTCAGGTCCAGTAGCTCTAATACGTTGTCGATGATTTGTTTTCGCTGAGTCCGGCCGATGCGGTAGGCGACAGCGAAAAAGTCTAAGAACTCCCAAACCCGCATCCCGTCGTAGACCCCGAAATTATCGGGCATGTAACCGATCGCCTTGCGAACGCCGATCGGGTCACCCATTACATCGCAATTTGCCACCACCCCGCTGCCACGCGACGCCCGCAACAGGGTCGCCAGAAAACGAATCGTTGTGCTTTTACCAGCTCCATTGGGGCCGATAAATCCAAAGGTCTCCCCCGCATCAATCTGTAAATCAATACAGTCCACTGCGGTGAAATCGCCGTAGTCTTTACCGAATCCAGTCAACGTGATCATGGGCTTTGTTCCTTCAGCGTGTTCACTTTGCGAAATTCGGACAGCAGGTTTCCATCGACTTCAGCTTTTGGCAACGCAGGGTGTTCTAAATTCACCAAGATGATCGTTTGAGCTAGCTGCTGGTTCGTTGTCGGTTTGACGCGGAACCCACCGATGCCCCCATCGACACGACCGACCAACCGAGTCGTCCCGGACGCCATGTTATCCGGCGCACCGAATTGTTGTATCAACGATGCCGTTTGCATTGGCGATTCAGGCGAAATGGACACCGACTGAGCCGGTTGGAACCGTGGGCTCCTGGTCGAACCGCCCGCGCATCCACCCAGGACTGCAATTTGCGTCCGCCCATCATTGTCCTTGCGGATCAGATAGGCGTCCACCAAATCGATGGACGAATCATTGACCAATCGTTCAGTATCAGCATTTTCCGCCGACTGGCGAAGACTGATCCCGCCATCAATGTCAACAATTTGCTCGGCGTGGATCAGTCGAACTTGATTGCTTCCAATTGCGACATTGGAAAGCGTCGGCCCCTCGTCGTAGGCCGATTTGAATGTCGTTCCATCGGGTGCATCGGATTGCTTTGCGTTGAATGCCAAACCCGCGTCGACCGGAACCCCGCAACCGTCGATCGATTCAAAGTCAGCGTCATAGACGCTGGACAGTGAGTTGTAGATTGCGATCACGCGAGTCAAATGACCACGTCGGTAATTTGGTTGAAGTTCCAGCAGCGAGATTTCGGTTTGGCTACGCGCAAATCCAATGTCCAGCCTTGCAGATCGTGCGACCCAGATCGCGCCGCCGATTGCGATGACCGGTACGGCGAACCAGGCGTATTCCAAACGCCCCAGCATCCGAAACACCAAGTAGTTCACTGGGATCAACAAAAACAGATAGATCCCCAGCGACCGAATCACCAAACTGGTCTTGGGAATTTCGATTCCTGATTCACTGCGTAACACGTCCCGAAACGAATTCAATACATCGCTGGTATCGGTCCAGCCAGCCAACCCCGTGATGGGACTGATGGCAAAGTGATTGTCCGCACCGGCGTTGTTCGCAGTTTTTGGCGATGCAGCTTTTAGCGATGCATCACGGCTAAAGATGCGAAGCCCCGTATTGGTGGCGGCGGTAGCCCTGCCTCGCGAGGCCATTCGAACGGTGTCTGAATAGACCTGCTGGATCGGGGCCGATTCATCTTCCTGAACGTAAGTCCGTTTGGGGCGGCCCAAAATTGCTGAATTAACAAAACTGTCATATGAATTCCAACCCGCGATCCAATCACTCGTGATGTCAAACCGTGGCTGAATGACCTGCCCTCGACCGATGCGCTGTTCCAATACCAGCTCGCCCGATTTGGGTAACGATTTTGCTTCCGTCGCTAGGATGCCATCGATAGCGACTCGCCTGTTTTCACCGCGCACCAATGCCAACTGTTTTTCAGTCGACCGATCTGACTTTACTTGCCATCCCTTTAATAGCTCTACGGCCGCGTCTGAATTCAATTCGATATTGCTGGTCGGTTGAAGTGGCAACCAAGATCCAAGCACCGTTTTAGACACCTGATCCGAACCTTCGGGTCCGTTGACGATCAAACGTCCACCAAATTGAATCCAATCGCTCATTGCTGTGATTTGATCGGGCGTTAACGCCTCGGCTGGCAGATCATCCCACAACACCACTGCCGTACTGGTCCAATCCAGCATCGTTTCAGAGATGGGCAACACATCATCGGTCGACGGAATCACGATTCGGTAATTGATCAAGTCAGTGTTAAGCGGATCGAGCTCAAAGGTATCTTTGTCGTAGTATTGCCTGACCCAATCGCCTTGTTTCAACTTCGCAAATCGCTCGGGACGCTCAGTCAGAACGACAAAAAAGTATTCTTGTGATCGCATCATTCGAAACGGTTGCGATCCCGTGTCAAAAAAACCTGCCTTGTTGGCCGCCGAAAACTGGCTTGTTAGAAAAGAGGTTTTCTGTTGGGCGTCGGTTGGAAGCGGTGGCAACAAGCGATAACCAAACCTTCTTTTCTGGCCCTTGGGCATCACCACGGGGCGCACGCTGGGCACACCGCCAAGCGACTTCGTTTCCAACCCACTGCGTAGCGAGATTCCGCGTGACCCACAAACGCTCGTTAGCTCTCCGCGAACATCAACCTTATTGCTTTGCAAACTCTGCGAAACACTGGTCCAATGTCCGGGCTTGATTGCATTGCCTAACTGGCTTCGACCCGCCGGAAACGGCTGGGGCGGCATGGCCGTGAAGTCCTGCTTCGGGGCTTCCTTATCTTCAAGTGACTTTTCCCGGTCGTCATTGTCGCCGCGCCGACACCCGTCGCACCCCGCGATCAAGGGCACGCATAGCAGAGCGAGCAGGAAATAGGTTTTAGGCATTCGGTTTTAGGCGTAAGGAAAAAGAAACAGCGATCAGGATGAAGCTCTGCAAGCTAAAACCTAATCCCTTCTTCCTCACCATCCCATTACCATATTGGACTCAATTGCCCGCCGAGCATTTTCCAGATCGCTGCCGGTTTCCATTCGATACAGGCGAATGGCGTTGACCTTGTCGCCCGCACTGCGGCTCAAGCAATCGCGAGCGGTCATGCAGGGATCCAAGTTTTTGCTGGTCAGTCCAAGCACACCTTTGCTAATCACCCAGGTGTCACGTGGTCGCCGAGTCAGACGCACCACTTCGTCTTGCGGATACGCATCAGCCACCACTTCGCGGGCGGCATCGTCATCATCAGCCCAGGTGATGATGATATGAGATTCTGTTTCAACTTCGAATAACGGCATCGTAGCAGCTCCCCTTTCAACCAGACGATCAGATCAATCCAACAGCCAGCTCGATCGATCCAATCGATCAGGCAACTAGATCATCGCGAAAGAGTCATGATAACGCCCTCATCACCGAAAGGAAACGGAAAGGAAAAGCGATCCTGGGTAACTCAACGTGGATGCCAGTAAATTTCAGCGCCGGTACTAAACTCTTAAACCGGTTCCGCGCAAACAAAGAAATCCAAAGAAAACCGCACAGGCCGAAACAATCCCCCACTGGGTGACGTTCATGGTCGAGAAATAGCGGGTAAATTCGGTCAAGGCGTCTTGAAACCAACCGGTCAATGAGAAAGCGAGGATATCAAGAATCATGAAGGAGCCTGAAGGGGTGCGACGAGTGACGAGTGTTTGGTGAACGAAAAACTCATTTGAAAACATTTCTGATCGAGCCATTCGAAAATCGAACGAAATTCAAACACAGGACAGTTTCCAAGCGAAATCTAGGTCGCCTAAGCCCCTGATGGGACGTCCAACAGGCCGCAAATCACAACAGCATCATGCCAATCCACGGCAAAATCGGCACCAGCCGCACAGCCGGACGCAAAGAAATCAATTACGTCCTCACAAAGCTTCAAAGCCTGCTTGCGGAGGTCGGTCATGGCGATATAATCCGCACTCGCACAACGGAAAGCACCGTCTGTTCAACAGACATCGCGGTCCGAAAGGCGCGGTAGCTCAATTGGTTAGAGCCCCGGACTGTCGATCCGGAGGTTGCGGGTTCGAGTCCCGTCCGCGTCGCTTTGTCTGCCAACGACTTACGTAAATCGGAGTCGTTACCCCAGGGGGCCACATGTCCACAGGCATGTCCATCACCCCTGGAATGCCCACCTGAGTTAGCTGAACTCGTGGCGGGGTGGGCGAGACTTCCCGAAGCCACTCGCAAGGCAATCTTTGCGGTCTTCAGTGCAGGTCGCTCCGATTGATGCGTCTCTCAGCTACGGCTCCACGAATCCGTTGGCCCTATTCGACCGCCCGTTGACAGGGTGCCTCAAGTTAATTCGGAAGCGGGTGGGTCAATTCGATCTCGGTTTCAAGGTTCATCGAATCCTTGGCCCGTAGCCCCATGCACACGCTTGCGATCGCATTTTTGTTATCGCTCTACACCGCTGGAGTCGATCGGATCGGCGATGGAAGCCAACACGTCTCCGCATGCTGCAAGGAAACTCCAGAACCCAACAACAAACGGAAGTGCAACCACGCTCGCAACCACCATCACGACAGCTTCATTTGCCATACCGAACACCACACCAATGGTGCAAATGGCAGCGGCAAAGAACGAGAGCCCACGGCACATGCCAGCTCGGTTACGTAGGGCGTCGGATAATTCACCGACTGATTTATCTCTGTTGAACATTTGGATTCTCTCAGGTTATGGGCGGCTAGGTTTCCCCAGACGGCATCTTTTTACTGCTGTTCAGAAATGCCACGTACAGTCACAGTTGTCGCAGTGTGCTCGCGTTTCATCCTCTTTCCGCGAGAGTCCCGTTACCAAAATAGACAAGCCTCCTGTGAGCAGTGCCCCGGTCGCTTTAGCACCACTGACGCCCTTTTTTCGCTTAGTCTTCTTTGTTCTCACCGTTCCCTTTTTCTGGCAGTGAGGGCATAGCAGCTTGGGGTGGACCGGGCCAAATTCCAATTCGCGAAACTTGCGTTCTTCCTGCAAGTGTGTGCGTTCTTCTCTTCTTTCCCTCGCCAACTTCTTCTTGCTTCTCGCCCTTGCATCGGCTAACGCCACTTTCTCGTCACGCTTCTTCTTAGCTTCGTAATTCGGATCTCGATAATGGATGACTAAACCCGCTACGATTCCTGCAACACATAGGCAAAGCGGAGCAATTGCCACGATTGTCCAAACGCTATTCCCGCCTATTGTCAAAGATCCCCCGCAGAGACTCGCAAACATTCCAAGCAGCGAGAAAAGGGCTAGAGAGCATCCCGTTTCGTATTCACCAGTTTCAAGCTTTTCATTGCTGCCGTGACTCTGGTCGTCGGTTTGCTGTTCTTGCATCTGACTATTTCAAAAAAAGAGGAGCGTCGAAACCAGGACCGCTCCCGAAACGCCCGCCAAGGCGCAGAAAAGAACAGCACCTAGCCCGACGCTCCCTTTCGGGAGCGCGGGACCAAGTAACTGCTTCTTCTCTGAAAGAGCCTTTCGGCTCAGTTTGGCGGTTCTTCGGGAAGCAATAACTTGACGCTCGCGCGTCAGCTCAAATTATCGGTTTGGTCGTTCGCTACCTCGCGTGAGTTCGTGTGTTGAGTGCGGTTGTCGGCCCAGTATCGGCAACCGTTCACGCACCAATATAGCTGATGACAGATGCGATTCGGAGCCCATGATATCGACCTTGCAGCATCCGCGTGTTTTCCGTACCGTCGACATCAGCCATGAATCGGCTGCCCATGACTGGCCTCTGCGACTTCTTCGCGGCGTCTTGATTAACCTTGCTGAGACTCGTTGTCTCGCACGGCACTTCTAATTCAATCAGGATGCAACCGTCTGCTCGGTACCATGCGATTCCATCGCAGTACGGGGCGTTGCGTCAATGACCAAGAGGCAAATAATGAACGACTCGGAAAGGCCAGAGTACGACGTGTGGCGGCAGATGCGGCAACGGTGTAGCAACCCAAATAACAAGGACTTCAAGCACTACGGTGAAAAGGGAGTCGTCGTTTGGTGGACTTGGAATCTTTGGTTTCATGTGTTTCTTCTCGACATGGGACCAAGGCCAAGCAGCAAGCACTGGATCGATAGAGTTCGACCAGATGGCAACTACGCACCGAGTAATTGTCGTTGGGCGTTGCCCTGTGAAGGGGAGAAACGGAAACGATGAGCGAGCAACTGCTGCTATCGCAGACTGAACTCGCCCGCTTACTCGACTTGAGCATTCGGACGATTTCGCGAATGAACGCATCGGGGAAGATTCCCAAACCCGTTCGCGTGGGTCGATCCGTAAGGTGGCGACGCAAAGAGATTGAAGAGTGGATAGCGGCGGGTTGTCCAAAGCGTTTGGGCTCGGAAGCCCGCTGCTCCTAACGTAGCTATTGCGTAGCGTCGGATGGACGAAGCATAAACCTATGCAGCTTCGCCAGCTCGACGCACCTGAATGCTTTATCGCCGCGTTACCCGGCGGCCAAAATTCGTCTCCTAGCGACTGGCGGTTCAACTCGACGAAGTAGTCAAGTTGGCCGTCAGCGTTCGTTAGCGGGGAAGCCAAGGCGTCCAACCAGCTGCGGCGGTGCAGTACAGTTGCGGCTACGAGTCTCCCTATATCTGCATGTACTATCTCTCATTTTCACTAACCTCAATTTGTACTGGCCTGTTGAGAAACAACTTGTAGCTGAAAGCTGTAAGCACCTGCCAAATCACGCTTTACGCGAGGGCCTTAAAACAACACGTATGCGACGATTTTGACGACGAAGAAGACTTTAGCGAATGCGTGCGATTCCGTTGACACGATATGCAATTCGATCAACGATGCCGTCGCACTTATCGTCTGTCCGACACCATGGAGACGCAAGGAACAATGCACGAGTTTAGGTTTATCAAGGACTTGAAGAAGGCAATCATCAATCACTTACGGCCAGGTCTACCGGCTGCACGAAGCGTGCGAGACTTCGAGAGAGAAATCGGAGAAAGCCACGGCAACCTGCAACGATTTCTCGATGGAAAAAGGGGGATAAGTGTCCAAACAATCAATCGCATCTGCGAGATTCTGAACCTCGAACTGAGGCCACCGCAAGAATCTTGAGGAGAATGATCTGCGAATCGCACAGCAAGATAGAAGCAAAACGAACTACTCAACAAATCGAGGAAAGCAATGGCATCCGTGTTCCGCAAATCGTACTCATATACGGACCCGCAAACTGGCGAGAAGGAACTCCGATACAACAAGAAGTGGTACATCAAGTACAAGGACGTAAACGACGTGAGGCGGTGCGTTCCCGGCTTCAGCGACGAGGGCGTGACTCGTGAGTATGCGAACAAGCTGGAGCATGAAGCAGAGCAAGAACGTCGAGGTATCTTTGATCCGTACAAACGGCACCGGGAAACGTCGCTAGCTTCCCATGTTGTGGACTTTGAGAATCACCTGAAGGACAAAGGGAATACTGCTGACCACGTTCAGTTGACGATTGATCGAGTGAACGCGGCGATCAAGTTCGGTTGCTTTCACAGGCTAACCGACATTTCGGCAAGCGTGGTAGAAAGGTTCCTCGGGAGCTTGATCAATGACGGCCGCAGTGTCGGCACCCGCAATCACTACCTCGGAGCCTTCCAGCACTTTTACGGGTGGCTTGTTCGAGATCGGCGAATAAACGACAACCCTGTCGAGCATCTTAGGAAATTGAACGACAGCGCTGATCGTCGTCATGATCGGCGTGCGTTGACCGACGATGAGTTCAAGCGTCTTGTGGTTGCGGCTAAAAACGGTGCGGCAGTCGAGGCGGTTAGCGGTATCGACCGAGCGATGATCTATGTCCTAGCCGCATGGACTGGTTATCGTCGGGGTGAACTCGCATCGCTCACACTTCGCTCGTTTGATCTCGATAGTGAAACGCCATGCGTGCGGCTCAAGGCAGCCAACAGCAAGAACCGACAGCAAGGTGAGATTCCACTTCACCCTGTCGTTGTTGAGCGGCTGCGGTCATGGATCGCATCGCGACCAACGACAAAGGCAAATATCCCACTACTGCCATTGCTAACCGCAAGCGGGAAGCTTCGCAAGACGGCCAAGATGATGAAGCGTGATCTAGCATCGGCTCGCTCAGAATGGCTCGAAGAAGCGAAAGACGACGAAGCGGAACTTGAACGCCGCACCGAATCTGACTTTCTTACCTACTGCGATGACGATGGTTTGTTTGCGGACTTTCACGCAAATCGCCACACGTTCATTTCAAACTTGGGAAGGGCGGGTGTTCCACTGGCAACGGCTCAGAAGCTAGCGCGGCACGCTGACCCCAAACTTACGGCCAATGTCTATTGTCATTTTGCGTCTGAAACAGTACCACCTGTTTGCGCCTCAAACGGTACCAGTT
>CAYVAN010000161.1:8289-10439 GCA_964449225.1 uncultured Rhodopirellula sp. | reverse complement strand
GTTAAACCGCGTGGGCAACGCCCCGCGCGATTCGAAACTCAGGATACCGTGGCAGACGCGCGGGGCGATGCCCGCGCGGTTTAACAAGGCCTACCAGACCAGTCCGGCGTCGCCCAATCGCTTCTTTGTTTCTTCCATCAGTTCGTCTTCGGCTGCTTCGGTTTCGGCGACATAAGTGACGCTGAAACGTAGAAAAGAACCGGCGTCGTCCCATGGCACCGTGACGATGCCAAAGTTTTCGATTAGGTGACGCGTTGCATCTTCACCGGCGGCAAAGGTTTCGCCGGACTTGGTTCCACTGGGCGACTTGGCATAGAGGAAATACGTTCCGCCGGGCACTTCGCAGTCGAATCCGCAATCCTTCAACACGGCCACTAATTTCTTCATTCGACGGAGGTACTTTTCGCGAATGCGAGTTGGAATTGAATCATCGTCTAAAGCAGCGGCCGCCGCTTTTTGCGTGGCGATGAACTGGCCGCTGTCACTATTGTCTTTCACATCGGAAAACGCAGCGACAATTCGTTCGTGACCACAAACAAAACCCATTCGCCAGCCAATCATGTCGTAACCCTTGCTCATCGAATGTACTTCGACTCCGACGTCCATCGCGCCGGGGGTTTCCAGGAAGCTGGTAGGTTTTCCATCGAACGTCAGCATGATGTGAGCAGCATCCTGCACGACGATGAATTCTTTCTCCTTCGCCAGTGCAACGACTTTTTCAAAGAAGTCTTTGGTTGCCGTCGCGCCTGTGGGTGAATTAGGGTAATTCAGCACCAACATTTTAGTGCGACGATAAATGTCGTCGGGGACGGCATCTAAATCTGGTAAGAAATTGTTCTCGGCCAGCAGCGGCAACTTGAACACTTCGCCGCCATAGTAACGAGTGTGCGTTCCCGCGACGGGGTAGCCCGGCACGGTCATCAGTGTCACGTCACCGGGATTGATAAAACAGGCGGGCAGCATCGCGTAGGCAGGCTTGCTGCCGATGCAATGGTTGACCTGTGTCGCTGCATCCAGTTTGACGCCAAAATGGCGATCCATGAATCGTGCAGCCGCTTCTTTGTATTCGATGACACCATTGTCGGCGTAGCCACGATTTTCAACTTTATCGACTTCGGCGGCCATGACTTGCCGGACTTGCTGGTCAGCCATTGCGTCGTTTTCGCCGATCCCAAAGTCTAGCAATTGCCGATCGGGGAAATCTGCCATCGCCTTCCGTTTGGCCCGTTTGATTTTTTCAAACTTGTAGATTTCGGTTCCCTTTCCGTAATCAGCGCCACCGATGCGATCGGCGAATAAAGATTGGAAATAAGGATCCGCAGTTTGGGCGTCTTTTTCAGTTGCAGTCGACATGTTGGCAGGAAATCAAAACGAGGAGATGAAGAAAAGTTTACCCTGAATAATGGAAGGTTAAATCGATGGACTTTCAAAGGCCAGGGGGTCGGGCCGTTCCGATTTGTTGGCAATCCAGTCGAGCCTTTCCTGCCGCAGCATCCTCAGGCAAGGAAGGTTCATGGCATACGCACCGATCGCCCCCACGACCCCGGGCAGCAGAGCCCACAACAATGCTTCTGACGCACCGCCGGTAGGGATGGCTAATGACGCAAATCCGCTGATCGAGCCTGATATGATCGCAAACCAAGTCACTCTTTGAATTGTCCATGGATTATCAGTCGGGGCATCGGTGTTGGAATTTCGGTGCCTGGAATGAAACAGTCCCATCAAAATTGAAACCGTAACGAAACCGGCAATTCCGGCGATCAGCATTCCCACACCAAAGGCAATTCCTGCCACCATTAGCATGGCCGGATCGAATCGACCCGAAGCAACAAACATGACCAGCACCAGCCCGACACCGAATAGTCCACCGGAGAGCGTTATTCCGGCAATCGTCCGTGATGCCACCGCCACCGATGTCACTTTTGATTTTGGCAATTGCTGATCGTTCAGATTCTGGGGCGTCAATGTGGTCGGCGCATAGGGATTGATAGATTCCATGACTTACGCCACTGCCCAAAAGGATTTTGATGCCGGACTATTTTTCGTCCGCGTTGGTTGGTCTATTTTATCAGGTATTCCTCCTGAGCAATTGCGTGATCAATCAATGACGTAGTGGATCTTGTAAAAGATCCTTGCCGCCGGGATCGACA